>JBDMZA010000394.1:0-4543 GCA_039770155.1 Clostridiales bacterium | reverse complement strand
GACTCTTCTGAGCCTATAGTAAATGCCCGTATTAATTTTATAGTTAAAGGAATAACCAAAAATGAAAAAAACAAAATTATTTTATTTATTAAATCTTCTTTAAGTTCATCAACACTTAAAATAAATTCTTTTTTTTTCATAAATATCATCCCTTTAGTAATTTCTATTTAATGTAACTAAAAAATACCTATCACATTTCACAATAGTATGATTCATTGTTTTGAAATGTAGATTTATTTTTTGTATATATGGATTTTTTTAGGATATCCTAAGATGGTTTTTATAGCAATATATTGATATTATCACAATATATATATAAATGCCATATAAAAACTATATTTGTTAATTTTCATAGTATAGTGCTAAATATCTAAGATATAGCTTTAGAATAGTGTTTTGACCTAATACTTTTTATATTATTTTATGTAGGTATATATTAAAATTTAATTATAAATTTGAACTAAATTATGAAATCATACTTGAGAATTAGAGTTTATTTTTTGGATATCCCTAAGTGCAAATAATTTACATTGCTTCTTTTATATTTATGAAATTAACTATATATACACTAACTAATGTTAAAGTCAGACCTATTATATGTTGCAAATATAATTTTTCATGTAATAAAGTTATCGATAAAAAAACTGAGCTTATAGGCATAATTCCTGTAAATACTGCTGCTGAACTTACTGTAACTTTACTAATTCCTAAAAACCAGAAAATATAAGCAGCAACTGAACAAAATATGCTGTAATACAATATAGAAGTAATATGAATTAATGTGAGACTGTCACAATGAAAATTAATCATTTGATAAAAACCCGGTGGACAAAATAATATAAAAGAGAAAAATGTAATAATTGTCGTAGTTGTTATAGGTTTGTCTTTATAGGATTGTTTTTTTCTAAAAATGGTAAATAACGATTCACTTATTACTGCTAAAAATATAAGTATATAACCTATTAATGATAATGATGTAAAATTACTGTTAGTATAATTTGTAGTTTTTAGCAAAATTATGCCAAAAGTACATAAACATACAGCGAAAACGAGTTTTCTGTTAATTTTTTCTTTCAAAAAAACAAATGACAAAATCACAAAAACAATTGGAGATGTGCCCAAAATAATGCCACTTTCAAGTAAGTTTGTATATTTAAGTCCAACAATTAAAAAAATTCTAAATAAAAAATTTCCAGTTAATGCTTGTAAAAACAAGAATAGTATATCATTTTTGTTTAACTTAACTTTTGCAATACTACCTTCTAGTATTCTTGCAATAGGGTATATTATCAATAAAGCTATTAATGAACTCACCATCTGGGAGAAAAAAATTGGTATTGTAACTAATAGCTTTCCTGCGATGACAGAACTTCCTGCCAGAAACATGGCTACAGATAATTGCATATATGCAATATAATTTATTTTCATTTTATACCTCCATAAAAGTTCCTAAGGGATATCCAAAAAATAAACTCTAATTTTCGAATATGAATTAGCATAATTTAGGCATAATCAAAAATTTCATAAAACAATTTTTTTCTGAAAATATTGATGCTTTAACGGATTTTCAAAAAAAGTTGACTAGTTTATTTTTTGATTCTGCCTTAAGCGAACTTTAGACTAAAAGAATTCGGTATTATTTTTTAGGTTTTCCTAAGATTTCAAAATGTGTTATAATTATAGCAATATAAAGTGGACTATTTAAGAGCCATTATATTAAATTATTATAGAACCACTTAAGGTGATATTTGTGAATATAAAAATAAACAGGAATGATAATAGTAAAACATTGGTTAGTCAGGTATATGAAGAAATAAAATCTAAAATTCATAATGGTATAATAATACCAAGTCAAAAAATACCTTCAACAAGGCAATTATCAAAGGATTTACAAGTTTCTCGAAATGTAATTGTAGAAGCTTATGAGCAATTATATGCTGAAGGTTATATAAAAACTTTACGAGGTTCAGGGACATTCATTAATAATGGATTATTTTTAGAAAATTATAAAACTTTGCATAAAATAAAAAGAGAAAATATTAAAGGATTAAAAATAGAACCGGATGAAAACATTATTGATTTCAGGACAGGTGTACCAAATTTGTCCATGTTTCCAAAAGAATTATGGGGAAAACTTTATAAAAAGGTTTGTCAGCAAATAGATTCAATTCAATTTGATTATCATGAACCTAGAGGCTGTTATGATCTTAGATATGAGTTAGCAGTATATTTAAAAAGAACAAGAGGCATTTTATGCCAGCCTTCTCAAGTAATTATTACCACAGGTGCAGCTCAATCTTTTTCAATGATAGGAGAAGTTTTTAATAATAAAGATAAAAAAAATATACTTGTTGAAGACCCTTTAAGTAAAGGCATTTTGGAATGTTTAGAAAAAACAGATTTAGAGATACATACAATTCCAGTTGATTTAAATGGAATGAACACAAAATTGCTCCCCAAAAAACTTACTCCAAACTTAATATTTACCACACCATCTCATCAATTTCCAACTGGAAGTATACTTTCTATAAAAAGAAGAGTTGATTTAATAGAATATGCTAGAAAAAAATCATCTTACATTGTTGAAGATGATTATGATAGTGAATTTAGGTTTGAAGGTTTTCCTATAAAATCAATGCAAAGTTTAGCTCCAGAAAGAGTCATATATGTAGGTACCTTTAGTAAAATTTTATGCCCTGCTTTAAGGTTAGCTTATATAATAGTTCCGGAAAAACTCATAAAAGAAATGTGTTACGTAAAAAGTGTTTATGATATACATTCGCCAATACTTGAACAGCTTACATTATCTGTGTTTATTAAAAATGGTTATCTTGATAAACATATAAGAAAATTAAAAGGTTTCTATAAAAGAAAAGTTGAACTGATAACAAATGAAATTAGAAAACACTTCAATAATAATATTTATATTTCTGGCAATTCAGCTGGAATACATCTTGTTTTGAATTTTAAAAACTTTAATTTTCAAGAAGATTTCATAAAGAAACTTGAAAATAATGGTTTAAGAGTACAGACAGTGGAAAAACATGCTATCAATAAAGGAAATCATATGAATGAAATACTTATGGGATATGGAAATTTATCTGATGAAGAAATTATAGATGGAATTAAAATACTTAGGGAATTGTTATAACAACTGTAGTGCTACTAAAGGAGTGTGTTTTATGTTATTTTAACAAAATTTTTAGAATTAGTTTTTGATTTTTTGTAAATTTTAACTTCATTTGGGAAACCAATACTGAAAGCAGTACCAGAAGAAATGGATACAGAATTTATAGTTTTATTGTTGTGAAAGTTAGCAGCTATTGCAGTTCCATCATGAATCAAATTAATTTTAAATTTATAATTTAATATTTGACTAACTTTATTTGAAAGATAGTTTTCATAATTGTTAGCAATAAGGTTTAATTTAGCATAACCACCACTATTGCTGAGCTTTTTGTCTAGAATGTTATTTGCAAAACTTATTGAAATTTCATTACCTAAACTTTCTTTAGGATAAGTAGCATTTTTATATGTATCTAATATTGTGTTTATTATGTATTCATTTAGCAATTTTGAATCTAAATCTGAAAAATTTTCACAATTCGTATATAAACTCTTTTTTTTAGGTAAAATATCAACATATTGTAATATATTATTTTCAAAATTTGCAATACCCCTTTTAATAAAGGTTTGTCCAAAATCAAAAACCATATTATAGGGCGAATTTTCTTTTATAAAAAGAGAAGAACCTAATAAGCCTATTTCTTGTGTATCAGTTGCTTTGAATATTTTTAAATCAACAATTTTATTATCAAGTAATAGTTTTTTAGTAGACTTTAATAATAAGTTACCAAAATTGCCATTTAATATTCCACCAGATATAAATATTTTATTGATAGTTTTCCAAAAACTCCAATGACGATCATGCCAATCAAATCTTGTTTGCCTATTTTTAAAAGTATCATTTTTTAAGGAATGAAAAATATAACCAAGTACTTCACCGTATTTTTTGGATATTTTCTTTATGAGTGCTATTTTTTCTAAGTTGTTTTCACTTAATATTTTGTTAGCTAGAATCAATAATTCATGGTCTTTATAATTCGATAAATTTAATTGAGAAGTATATAATTTTAATTCATTAATAATTTCTTTTGATGAAAAAACTTGATAAGCTGATTTGTTATAAATTCCTAACTTTGAAAGTTCATCTTTTAAAATGATTAGTTTTACATGGTTAATTGAGGCAAGTGGTAGTGTATAATTATTCTTTGTAAATGGATTAACCAAAAGAATTTCCTCCAAAATTTATTATATAGTACAATTATAATCTAAATTTTTATCTTCAGAAAGATTTTTTAATAATAAGGCATAATCAAAAATTTCATAAGACAACTTTTTTCTGAAAATGTCGATGCTTTAATGGATTTTAAAAAAAAGTTGATTAGTTTATTTTTTGATTATGTCTAATGTTCAATCTATATTCATCTTTTAATAAACTAAAGATGTAATCATCATATAATATATTATTAAGTTCATGATG
>JBDMZA010000393.1:0-4417 GCA_039770155.1 Clostridiales bacterium | reverse complement strand
ATTTACAAATATTATTTATGGGAGAATAAATGCATATGTTACCAGTAATATTATTTATGATATAAAAACACTTCTTTTTAAATCTATGCAAAAACTTTCTATTAATTTTTATTTAAATAAACAAACAGGCAATTTAATGACTCGTGTATCAGGAGATACAGATAATATTCAAGAATTTTTTCATGATGGAATTCCTGAATTATTTACAAATGTAGTTATTATTATTATTGTTGTTATAACAATGTTTATCCAAAATACATTATTAACAATTATTTCTTTATCAACAACACCTATTTTGCTTATAGTTAGTTTGAAAATTTTTCCTATAATAAAAAAGAAATATACTTCAATGTATATTTCAAGAAGCTTATTAAATTCTCTTGTTAATGATGTTCTTATGGGATTTAGAGTTGTAAAAGCTTTTGGTAAAGAAAAAGAGGAAATAGGAAGATTTTCAAAATCAAGCAGTTATGTAAAAAAACTTGAATACAATTTAGCGAAATTTACAAATCTGATATTTCAATCTATGAATATTTTAATGATATCTTCAAGCATAATTATATGGGGATTTGGAGGATGGCAGGTAATAAATGGACAGATGGAATTTGGAATGTTGATAACATTTACAGGTTATGTGGCTTTAATAAACAGACCATTGATATATATGGTTCAAACTACAAATTGGTGGTCTAATGCAATGAATTCAGCTGGTAGAATATTTGAGATTTTAGATTCATTACCAGATGTAATTGAAAAGAAAAATCCAATAGTAAAAAGAAAATTTGATGGTTTAATTGAATTTAAAAATATAAACTTTTCATATGAAGCAAATAAAAACATACTCCATAATATTAATATGATAATAGAACCAGGTGAAGTTATTGGTATAGTAGGACGATCAGGAGCTGGGAAATCAACAATAGCAAACTTACTAATGAGAATGTATGATACAACAAAAGGTGAAATTAGAATAGATGGAGTGAATATTAAGAATTATGCTTTTAAGTGTTTAAATAAAAATATAGGGATGGTAATGCAGGATGTTTATTTGTTTACAGGTTCAATTTATGAAAATATTGCATATGCAAAACCTAGTTCTTCTATGGAAGAAATAATAAATGCTGCTAAGGCTGCTTTTGCTCATGACTTTATATTAAAACTTCCATATGGATATGATACTGTAATAGGTAAAAATGCTCAAAGTTTGTCTGGAGGAGAAAAACAAAGATTATCAATAGCCAGAACTATTTTACATAATCCTAAAATATTAATATTAGATGAAGCAACATCATCTGTTGATACAAAAACAGAAAAACAAATTCAAAAGGCGATTGATATATTGGTAAGTGGAAGAACTGTTATATCTATTGCACATAGGCTATCAACTTTAAATAATGCAGATAGAATTTTTGTTATAGAAAAGGGAAGAATAATTGAATTTGGAACACATAGAGAACTTATGGGTATTAAAGGAGAATTTTATGAAATGTACATAAAACAAAAGAAAGCATTAGAATTGGGAGGTGTAATCTACACATGAAAAGTGATGATTTGACACAATTTAATAGTATAAATTATATAAAACCTTCAAAAATAGTATTAAAAAAATCATTGGGAGATTTTATTCTAATGAAATTTAATTTTGAAGATGAATTTAAATTAGTATCTTTTCGTCGTTGTTTCCCATTATCAAATGAAAATAAATATATTTCTGTTATAGATAAAGATGAAAACGAAATTGGAATTATTAAGGACTTAGATGAGTTTTCAAAAGAAATTAGAAATTTAATATTAAATGATTTAAGTATTAGATATTTTATGCCAAAAATTAATGATATTTTAAAAATTAAAGAAGAAGGTGGATATTATTATTGGGAAGTTGTAACTGATATGGGGGATAGGGAATTTATTATTAAGTCAGGGGAAGAAAATGTTAATTTGTTAAAACATAATATGTTATCAATAGAAGACATTGAAGGAAATAGATATTGTATTTTAGATTATAAAAAGTTGAGTAAAAAAAGCCAAAAAATGATTTCAATATTTACATAAATAGAGTTTTTTAGGAATATCCAAATTATTTTTAATTTAAATTGATTGGGGGATTTTATGAATATTAATAAGTTATTACCAGATTATATTAGAGAAAAAATATCACAAGAAAAAATTTTGTATTTAGTTCCCTATGATATAAATAAGAAAGGGAATTATATAAATGAATGGATTATTCTGATTGACAATAATATTATAAAAACTCAAAAAGATAATCTAATTTATTATAACATTAAAAATGGAATAAATTATAAAGTAGAAGGATATTATGGTCAGGGGATATTAGGCTATGAGGAAAATGGGATAAAAAAAATTGTATGTAGATTTTCGATGGGTTATTTAAAGCGATTTACTTATATGGTTAATAGTATTAATGAATTAAAGGAAAATGGGTCTATTGATATAAACTTAACAAATGAAAATAATAATATTTGTGCAAATTGTAATAAAATTATTCCAGAAGATTTTAAAATATGTATTGATTGCAAAAATAAAAGCGTTATATTAAAAAAAATATTCCCTTTATATAAAAAATATTGGATGAAAATAATTATAATAGTTAGTATTTTTTTGATAATTTCAGGATTGAATATTATACAACCAATTATTTATGGAAAACTGACTAATAGTTTTTTGAAATCCCAAAATAATGACTTAAGAGGTTTTTTAATAATTATTTTGGGATTATTTTTAATTAGTATAAGTATTAATTTGTCTGCTTTAATAAGAAATATAGTAACTGAAGCTTTTGGAGCTGATTTTAAAGATGATCTTAGAAGTTTAGTTTATAGTAAAATTCAAAATCAAGGTTTTGACTACATAAGTAAAAGAAAAACAGGAGATTTATTTAATCGTATAAGCCGTGATACGATGAAAATTTCTAAGCTATTAGTATCTTATATGCCTAACACTTTAAATCAAATTATTACTATAGTATTTGTTTTTATTATTATGTTCTTGTTTAATTGGAAAATGGCTATTATCTTAACATTTCCTTTGCCAATAGTTATTATATTTATAAATAGAACTAGATTTTATATTAGGAGACTTTTTAGAAAACAGTATAGACAATCAGATAAAATTAATTCAATACTTCAGGATATTTTAAGTGGTATTCGTGTAGTAAAAGCTTTTGGACAAGAGAAAAATGTCATTAAAACCTTTGGAAAAGAAAATAAAATTTATAAAGAAATGGCTATAAAAAATGAGTCGGATTTTAATGTGATTTTCCCGTTAATGTATTTTATAATAAATATTGGTATGATACCCATATATTATTTAGGAGGAAAACTGGTTTTAAGTGACTCGATAAAATTAGGAGATTTAGTAATGATTTCCCAATATGCTGTAATTATATATAGTAATTTTAATTTTATAGTCTTTCTACCTAAAATGATAACAGAGGCAATGGTAGCAATTGAGAGAATTTTTGATATTTTAGATAGAGAAATAAAAATTAATGAAATTGAGAAGCCAATCAATTTAGATATTGAAGGAGATATTTTATTTGAGAATGTAACTTTTGGTTATCAATCTCATATTCCTGTTTTGAAAAATATAAATTTAAATATAAGAAAAGGACAAATAGTTGGTTTAGTGGGGCTTTCAGGAGCTGGTAAATCTACAATTATAAATCTTCTTATGAGATTATATGATGTTGATGAGGGGAGAATATTAATCGATGGAGTTGATATTAGAAATTTATCTAAAACCAACTATAGTAATCAATTAGGAATAGTTCTTCAAGAAACATTTTTATTTTCAGGAACTATATTAGAAAATGTTAAATATGCTAGACCAGAAGCAAGCCTAGAAGAAATAATAATCTCATGTAAAATTGCAAATGCACATAATTTTATTTTGAATTTTACTGATGGTTATGATACAAAAGTGGGGGAAAGGGGGCAAAGACTTTCAGGTGGAGAAAAACAAAGAATATCAATTGCAAGAGCCATAATTTCCAATCCTAAAATATTAATATTAGATGAAGCTACATCATCACTTGATACCCATGCAGAACAAGATGTACAGGAGGCATTAGAAAGACTCGTATTGGGAAGGACAACTTTTATGATAGCTCATAGACTTGCGACTTTAAGAAAAGCAGATAAATTAATTGTTATTAAGGAGGGTGAAATAGCAGAAGAAGGTTCCCATGAAGAATTAATAGATAAAAAAGGTATCTATTATGGATTTGTTGAAGAACAAAATTTGTTAAGGGATATCCAAAAAATAAATTCACATTCTCGAGAATGAAATCCTATGTTTTAAGGGATATCCAAAAAATAAACTCTAATTCTCGAGTATGAATTCGCACGATTTAAGCGAATTTCAGACGAAAAGAATTCGGTATTATTTTTTAGGT
>JBDMZA010000392.1:0-3017 GCA_039770155.1 Clostridiales bacterium | reverse complement strand
TTTATAATTCGCTTAATGGCTCGATGATCTTGTTCAACTACATTGTTTAAGTATTTGACCCTTCTAAGTCCAATCTTTTCAAGTAATTTATTATGTTCTTTTAATTTATCTATAGCTGGTGGATAAGCAATATTTTTGTCGACATTCATAACCCTTGGAATCTTATTATGTAATGATTTAAGAGCTTTTTTGAAAAATTTCCTTGCTGCTATTTATAGTAATGATTGGATCAGCAAATGGATATCTGTAATTCTGAACACATCCTAAACTATCTATTATATTACACTTCCGTCACAGTACTCTTTTAGAGTTTTAGGTGATATATTATATTTCTCAGCAACTTCTTTTATATTCTTAATCTCTATACACTCATTGAATACTGCAACTTTGTCTTTATGTCTTATCTATCTAAATGCCATATTTATCTGTCTCATCTATAATGTAGTTTATATTCCATTTTAAGTATATTAAATTTTATCTTGTTTTTCACAACGTTTTTTATAATAATCAACTAAAAACGAACCATCTCGATTATTTAAAATTCACATTTTTTAAAACTTACGGTAACTTTTGATCCACCATTTGAAACATTTTCAAGAATTATTTTCCCATTATGTTTTTCAGATAAAATTTTACATATATTTAATCCCAAACCAAAATGTGTATTACCAATACTATTTTTACCTTTAAAAAATGGATTAGTTGCCTTTTTTAAATCTTCGCCCGAAAAACCTGGTCCATCATCTAAAATTATAATTTTAAACATTCCATATTCATCTTTAAAATTTATAACTATTTTACTTTTTGCATAACATAAAGCATTAGATATAATATTTTCGAAAACTTGATTTATTATGAAAACATCAAGCTTTATTGTTAAATTTTTATCAATGATGTTGTCTGAAAAATTAATTTTAATATTACTATCAGAAGCCAGAAAATCTGCTGTTTCCTTTAAACAAACTAGCAGATTTTTTAGTACAATTAATTTACATTCAACTATTACATCTTCAAGTTTTTGTAACGTATTCATATCTTCAACATATTTTTCTAACCTCAAAATATGATTTGACATTGTTAAAATACTGGAGATTAATTTTTTTTGGGATATAAGGTCTTTTTCTAAATATTTTAAAAGGAAATCTGTATAACCTTTAAGTACAGTCAAGGGATTTTTCAAATCATGTGAAAATACGGCATTTAGTCTTTTACGTTCTTCCATATCACTCCATATTTTTTTGTTATAAATCTCCATAAAGGTTCTCATTTTTTCCATAGATTTACAGAGGTCACCCATTTCATCTTTATTATTATAAGATATCTTGAAGTCTAAATCATTTTTTGTTATTTTTTCGACTGCGTTATTTAATATCTCAAAAGGTTTTTTTAATTTAGTTATATAAAATAGCATAGCTGCCATCACAATACAAAAACTAAAATAAATTATTATTGCCCAAGATTCTAAAAAATCACAAATTTCAATAATTACTGAATCATTTTTAGAATAATTATAGTATGTATCATTAATAATTTCACCATTTAGTCCTTTAAAATAAATTACACTTTCAGAATAGTTTGTGTTAACAGAAGCTCTTATATCTTTGGATAATTTCATTGAAAGCAGGCTAAATGTAACTGCTATAAATATAAATGTTGATACATAAAATATAAATGACTTTTTTATAGAAAGATTTCTCAATAGATCTCTTATTTTGCCCATTTATAACCAACTCCCCAAACTGTTTCAATATATTTTTTACATCCAACTTCTGAAAACTTCATACGTATTCTTCTTACATGCTCAGTAATAACACTACTATCGCCTTCACTATTGTAACCCCAAATTTTTTCATAAATGCACTCTTTATCAAAAACTTGTCCACAATTTTTGGACAAAAGTTCAACAATACTAAATTCTTTTTTCACTAAATTAATTAAATTTTCCTTGTAATAAACATGCTGTGAAGAATAATCAATAACAAGATCATCACTAAATTTTGTTTTAATATTCATATGAATTCTTTTTTCACAACGTAAATGAGCCTCTATTCTTGCTCCTAACTCATCTATGCTAAAAGGTTTTACAATATAATCATCTCCACCAACCCGAAATCCATTTATTTTATCAATATCTTCACCTCTAGCGGTTAAAAATAAAATAGGACAAGATAGAAAGTCACGTATTTTTTTACACACCTCAATACCGTCTAGTTTTGGCATATTAACATCAAGCAAAATTAAGTCTGGTTGCTTTCCTGCCTGTACTATTGCTTCAGTCCCATTTGTTGCTGTTAAAACATTGTATCCATTTATTTCAAAATAATCTTTTAATAATTTAACAATATCTTCCTCATCATCAACAACTAAAATTTTATTTATCATTTTTACCTCCAACATTTCATATCCTAATAACTTTAGTTTTTCAGACACATAAATTAAAGAATATTTTTAAAAAATAGCACTTAAAAGCCACATAAACACATCGTTTTTGATATAATTAGTTTATCCAGAACTAATGAAAACGGAGTGTTATTATGCAGCGAAATTGAAACAGTATGTTAAAAAAATATGATTATTTAATTAAGATAATTGTAAGTGATGTAATGAAATAATTCAAGTTTAAACAATAAAAGCTTTTCCTTGAATCCATTAATTAAGAATAGTTCTAATGCTTTTTATCCAGATAAATGTTTATCATCTGGATGTGCTAAATGGGCTTGTATATCTTCAATAGAATTTGTCGATAATTTTGCCATCTATTCAGAAATGTGCGGTAGAGCAACTAGTCAAAATCAAAATTTTGACTAGTTGCTCTTATAGAAATTGTAAAGATATAATAATTTGATTTATTTTAAAGAAAAACACATAATGAAAGTGTAAGACAAAAGTATTACAAATAACAAAAATGAAGAAAAAATATGGGGACAAAAATTTTAAAAAATCCTTAGCTTGATTATTTTTTGATTCTGCCTAATACAATCTTTTACCAGTCAAAACCAATAAAACATGTTCAATAA
>JBDMZA010000391.1:0-4378 GCA_039770155.1 Clostridiales bacterium | reverse complement strand
TGATTACAGCAGCCGGATAGTAAACTTCTTCATGAGAATTTTCTGGAGCTTTTGACACTAATTTAACTTTATCTGATGCTATTAAATCAGATCCATAAACTATACCAACTTCTGCATTTTCTGTTTCAACCCAAGTTAGAACTTCTCTGACATCCTTTGCATAAACAATTTTTAGTTTAACAGAATCAAAAATACCAATACTATCTAAAACCTCCTTTGCATATTGTCCTGCTGGAACGCTATCAGGCTCTCCCATGGCTATTTTTTTGATTTTACTTGAAGTAATATCCTCAAAATTCTTTATATCAGTATTAGTTTTTTGAGTAATAAGTACTATATTATTTTTCAAAAAATTTTTACTGGTATCATCTATTATCAAATCCTTATTTTTTAAAACATCCATTTGTTTTGTTGCAGCTGATATAAATATATCTACATCAGCACCTTGTTCTATTTGTCTTTGTAGTGAACCAGATGATCCAAAATTATAAGTTATCTTTATATTACTATTTTCCTTTTCATAAATTTCTCTAACATCCTCCATTACATTTGTAAGACTTGCTGCCACCGAAATTGTAAGATTTATTTTGCTATCTTTTTTTTCGTAGGTAATTTCATTACATGCAGTCATCATAAATATTATAACTATAATTATTATTAAAATTATTTTACTGTTTTTTTTAATCATTTTACATGCCCCTTTTATATTTTAGATGTTTTTTGTTATGTTTTATTATGTTTCATTACTTTAAATTATATAATATCTATTTTAAAATTTCCATATAAATATTAATATTGGATTCTTTTCTTCTTAGAATCACTATTATTAGGTTCCATTGCCAAAGAATAGCAAAGTAGGATTAACAGTCCATAAGATTTCATCGATTCTCAGATTTTAAAAATGTGATATTATTTTTTATGGTTTACTAATTATAATTATTTTCACACTATATTATTCTGATATAATAAGGTATAATCTAAAATAATTAATACTAAAATAATTAAGTTAATATAGGAGAATTAATATGCAAGAAAATATAGTTTTAACTCCTCAAGAAGTTGCAGATATGCTAAAAATAGCTAAAAACACCGTTTATGAAATAATAAAAAGAGGAGAATTAAATTCATACAGAGTTGGAAAAAAAGTTCGTGTTGATCTAAAAGATGTTGAAGATTATAAAAACAAAACAAAAAGTATTAAAACAAATAATAATGATAATACTTCACCTCAAAATATAATATTCTATGATGATATATCACCATTATCTGGATTTGTAATATGTGGACAGGATATTCTTTTAGATATATTATCCAGACATCTTCAAATGCATAGTGACGGTATGCAATCTATGCGTTCATATATAGGAAGTTATAATGGATTATTTGAACTTTATCATGGTAAAGTTCAAATAGCAACGACTCATTTATGGGATGGAGAAACAGGAATATATAATATTCCTTATGTAAAAAGACTTCTTCCGGGAGTTTCAACAATAATTATTCATTTAGCCTCAAGACTTCAAGGTTTTTATGTTCCAAAAGGAAATCCTAAAAATTTAAAAAATTGGAATGATCTAAAAAGAAAAGATATAACAATTATAAATAGAGAAAAAGGAAGTGGCACAAGAATTCTTTTAGATGAGCATTTAAAAATTCTAAATATAGATTCAAGTAAAATCAAAGGTTATAATAGAGAAATCACTTCACACCTTGCTATTGCAAGTTCTATTTCTAGAGGAGGTGCTGATATTGGTATTGGCATTGAATCTTCAGCATCACAAGTTAAAGGAGTTGATTTCATTCCACTTCAAACAGAAGATTTGGATATTGTAATAAAGAAATCTGATGCAAAAAAGCTTCCTTATAAAACTATTTTGAATATATTAAACTCAAAAGAATTTAAAATGGAGGTTGAAGGCATTGAAGGATATGATACAAACAATTTAGGTAAAATTATTGCAGAAACATAAGGCTACATAGCCAAACCAAAAACAAAAAATAAACTCCAATTCTGAAGTATTAATTTGTTCAAATTAATTGAACTTCATATGAAAAAAATTCGGTATTATTTTTTAGTTTCCTAAGCATTTAGGACAAACACCTTTATAATATACATTTTTTTCAATTGTTTTAAATTTTTTCAATTCAGGTATCTTAAAATAATCTATATCTATTTTAAAGTCATAAATTTCACCACATGAATTACACTTAAAGTGCCCATGATTTTCTTCCATATAATCATAACGTAATTCATTATCTTCAGTATATATATATCTTACAATATTTGAATTTAAAAAAATGTTTAAAGTATTATATACTGTTGTTTTAGAAAGAGTAGGTATCTCTTTTATTAATTTAGAATATATATCATCTACAGTAGGATGATTTTTATTAACTAAAATATACTCTAAAATTTTTATTCTTTGAAAAGAAGGTTTTATATTATTCTCCAATAAATATTTACTGATATTATCAATATTTTCTTTCATAAATGAATCACATCTCTCTAAATTGTAATTAATACACTTTTGTATCTGCATCAATATAATGTTAACCTAATATAATCATTATGTCAATATGTCATTATTTTCAAATAAATGTAATGCTCATTCTCAGATGTGTAGAATTCAAATTATTTTTAAGAAACCTTAGGAAGGATCAAAAATTAGTATAAGAAAATCTAGTATTATTTGTTATAATATAATTATACTGTAGAAATATCTATAAAGAATCTATAAAAGAAGTCAGATTAAGGCAGAATCAAAAAATAATTTTGATTCTATCTTATTAAAAATGATAGGAGTCAATATATGAAAAATATAAAAATACTAATTGTTGGAACAGGTGCCATAGGAAGTTACTATGGCGGAAGACTTTCTCAAGCTGGTGCAGAAGTTTCTGCATTATGTAGATCAGACTACAATATTGTAAAAGAAAAGGGAATTACAATTGAAAGTATATATGGTAATTTTATTTTTAAACCCCACGAAGTAATAAATAAAATATCAGACTATTCAGAAATTCCTGATTTTATAATAGTATCTACAAAAGTTCTTCCTCAAATAAATATTGTGGATATTATAAATGAAAAAGTTGGAGAAAATACATCTATAGTCCTAATACAAAACGGAATAGATATAGAAAAAAATATAGCAAAAAGTTTCCCCAATAATGAACTAATAAGTGGACTTGCCTTTATTTGTGTTTCAAGAACTGAACCTGGTAAAGTAATTCATCAAGACTATGGTAAATTGAGCATAGGAACTTATCCTCAAGGAATATCAAAAAAGACTAAATTATTACAAGAATTATTTGAAAAAGCAAATGTAAAATGCCTGGCAGATGAAAATATTGTGAATTCAAGATGGCAGAAATTAGTGTGGAATGCACCATTTAATCCAATCTCTGTTATAGGAGGAAAATTAAATACTGCTGAAATTCTAAGAGAAAATACTTCCTTTAATTTAGTTAAAAATGTTATGAAAGAAATCGTTTTATTAGCAAGTAATTGTAATATAACTTTACCTTCTGATATTATAAATCAAAATCTTGAAAACACATTGAAAATGACTCCCTATAAGACAAGTATGCTTTTAGATTATGAAAACAAAAGACCTCTAGAAGTAGAAGCTATCCTTGGTAATGCATTAAAAATAGCAGGAGATCTAAATTTAAGAGTACCCTATATCGAATCTTTACACGCTTTATTATTATTGCTTGATAAAAAAAACACTGAAAATCACTAAAATCAAATCCTTCATTATTTTAAAATATAAATTTATTTTTTAGATGTCCATAAATAAAACAATACTCTGTATTCATTACAAAGTATTGTTTTTAACTACTCTTTGTCTTTTTTATAAAACTCTATTTAAAAATTCTCTTGTTCTTTCATTTTTTGGTGTTTCAAAAATAACTTTGGGTTTATCTTCCTCTATTATTTTCCCTTCATCCATAAATATTACTCTATCAGCAACCTCATTTGCAAAACCCATTTCATGGGAAACAATAACCATTGTCATTCCTTCTTTTGCAAGTTTATTTATAACTTCTAAAACTTCACCTACTAATTCTGGATCTAATGCAGATGTAGGTTCATCAAAAAGCATTATATCCGGTGACATAGCAAGAGCTCTTGCTATAGCAACACGTTGTTTCTGCCCCCCCGAAAGGTTAGAAGGATAAACATCTATTTTATCGCTCAAACCAACTTTTTCTAATAAGTCTTTTGCTAACAAGACAGCTTCTTTTTTAGAAATCTTTTTAACTTGAGTAGGACCTTCAATAATATTTTCTAAAACTGTTTTATGAGGAAACAAATTAAAGTGTTGAAATACCATTCCAATATTCTGTCTTATATTCACTATTTCTTTTTTAT
>JBDMZA010000390.1:0-3187 GCA_039770155.1 Clostridiales bacterium | reverse complement strand
GTATTGATTCTATTATAAATCATTTGTTAATTGTAATTTTAAAACACGACAAATACTAAACTATTTGTTCTTCTTTAAAACATAAAACGGCGATATAGAATCTTTATTAATCATTATCGTTTTAATTACTTCTCCATATTTTTCAAGTATTTCACTAGAAACCAGAGATGGACTGTTTGAATGAAAAATTATATATCCGCCCGGTGTAACCAATTGTATTATTTTCTCCATTAGCCCTGGAATTAAATTTTTATCAAGTACACCATTTCCTAAAGCCCGGGAAACTATTAAATCCGGTTGGTTAGATAATTCTGTAAAAAAATCACCTTGAATAAACTTTACATCAGGCACATTTTTTCTTGAGAAATTTATCATCTCCTTCGAAGGATCTATCCCTATGATATCTAATCCCGAATACAGCAATTTTAACCTTCTGATTAATTCTCCATGAGAGGATCCATATTCTACTACTATTGAAAATTTGATATTACTTTTAGCGATATAATTAATAATATTATTTATTACACTTTCTTCATTAGCAATAAGTTTTTCCGGATATTTTAATATTAATGTTTCCCAAACATCATTTGGAGTTATTTCAGATGATGAATATGGCCATTTGATTTCCTTAATTGTTGAAATATCAGGAATATCATTGATATCAATTTTTGCCTCAACGATCGATTTTTCAATATCTGTATAATCTTTATGTAAAATATGATCAATCAATTTTCCTTTTATCTGTTTTTTTGAAATGAAACTATTTCCTGCTTCTGCAACATAGACAGAATCCATGGCAGTTATAAGTGCAAATGAAAAAGCTTTAACTTGTATTGTTTGATAGTTAGTGATCACTATATTTAATTTTTCTATCAATTGTTTTTCCTTTCTTATTGAAATCAAAAATAAAACTCTTTCTTGCATTAATGTCCTTTACAAAGAAAAGGTTTAACGTATCAAACATTTTTGAGTTAAGTGGGTAATATTTTATTCCTAAATTATTTAAATCTTTTATAATTGAATCCACTGTACTATAGTAATTATTTTGGAAAGTTCTTATCTCATCTCTTTTATATCTATAATAATTTTTAGAACTATCATCAATCTCATGATATAGCAAAGTATCAAAGTATGCAAGAAAAAGATGATTTAATTTTATATCTATTTCAAAATAACTATTATCATAAATCGATAAGGTATCATTTATTCCCAGTTGCTTCATTTGTTCATTTAGTCTTTCAATGTCATATATGATTCCAGGGAGTTGTTTATATAAATAAGTTGAGTCTACTTTAATTATTTTTATATATTTTTTTTTTACGCTTAAATCTCGGGCTGCTAAATTTCTTTGGTGGCGGTAAGGTGATTTTGTACAGCCTAAAAGAAGGACAAGTAGACTAATTTTCAATAAATGATATTTCATTGTTTAGGGCTTCAATTAATTTACTTTCGGGATAAAGGGAAAAGCTGGTTTTTACCCAATCTACTAACATGGGTTCTTCATCATCAGCAAATCTTTGCCACGCATCCCAACACATACTTTTTTTAAATTTGACTAATTCAGCAATCTGCTCCCTTTTCATCAAACCTTCACTATGCTGGTGTAACAAAGCAGAAATAAATTCCCTGGTCCACATTAAGTTTTTAGGATTTTCTAATACAACTTTTCTTGTAATACAATCAATTAAAAACAATTTAAAAAAATCTACATTTTCAAGTAGAGTCTCATCAAAAATCGATAACATTATCTTATTATTGGAAAGGTTACAATTTCGTATTTCGCTGTAAGAAAAATCTGAATTAGTAATTTTAGCTTTCAAGAAAATTGAATCTTTCATTTTTAAACGATCCATACCACAAAATAAAAAGTTTCCTGAAATAAACTCTACTTCTGTTAGGACTGAGTTTGATAAAGAACATTTATCAAAAACTACATTTCGAAATTTACAGTTTTCGAAAGTAGTAGAAATCAAATTCCCAAATTCAAAACTACAATTATGAAATTCACAATTATAAAATTTGGAATAAGAAAGATCAAAACTATGTAATTTTATTTCTGAAAATATAGAATCTACATATTTTGCAGAATGTTCCTCAAAAACAAAGCTTTTCTTTTTTTTATCGGCTGAATATTGATTAAAATCTGTCAATAACATACCTAGTTAGTATATGATGGTTTCAAGTGGCCCTCTTAATTCTTCAACAACTTCTTTGCTCATACCCAGTTCCTCACTAAGGTGTTTATATCCTTCTTTAGGAATCTGATCTTCATAAGTCCCCCAGTCTCCCCAACAAGCTTCATGACGGAAGAATTTCCTGCCATATTGACGAATCCAACCTTTCCAAAGCTCAATTTCTAATTTTTTAGTATCTACCTTTGCTTTCGCTTCATAAGCTCCTGTTTTTAAATCAACAAATTCATCTTTAAGTTGCTCCAATGCTTGTAAAGGCGAGAAAAGACCTTCTGTATCTTTCTTATATGTAGATAACATATCTAAATAATCAGCAAACCAACGTCTCTCACTTGTAATTGCTTCTTGACCAGACAATAACATACTTAAAGGATCAGAACCAGATGCCTCTTGAAATTGAGGTTCTGGTATTTTTACAGATTTAATACCTAATTTTAAGGTATCCTTCATCCCATCAATAATAGCACCTCGAACTGCAACACCTGGAACCTTTACCGTACCTAATACTTTTTTCAATACACCAGAAGCCAGACTTCCTGCAAAACCTGCAACAAAAGTTAAAAATATACTGAATAATGCTGCTGTATTGGCTCTTCTTTCACTAGCAGCATCAAAAACAGCTTGTACATTATCATATGCCTCTTTGTAGGCTTTAACTTGGATATAAAAAGCTTCTTTTATCGCAGTATAAACAGCATCTCCTGCATATCCAAGATGATCTATTTGATCCATGTAACTATCATTGCTATTGTCTTTTATTTTTTTATCGTACTCAAATTCTGTTCGCTCTTTATAATCAGCAATATCTTCATCTGTAATGTTCTTATCCTCATGATAAGAATAATGATATTCCGGATCCTCATCCTTCTGCACCCCACTTCCCTTTCCAGCCACATCCACCTGCTGACCATTGGCCGCTTTTTTGCCCATGGTATCCGCTTCGCTTTCTAAGGATGGATTGTCATTTACAGACATGCCTTTCCCTTGTTTTGTGG
>JBDMZA010000389.1:0-16478 GCA_039770155.1 Clostridiales bacterium | reverse complement strand
CTTTTAATGCAACCTATTCATCTGGCAATAGGTATTGTTGAGGGTCTTGTAACTTCCTCAATAGTAATATTTGTTTGGAAATCAAGACCAGAAATCATTGAAAAAGCCTCAATTAATGAGTCTATAGGAAATATAAGCATGAAAAAAGTTTTGACAGGACTTATAGCAGGAATTTTAATAGTTGGCGGTTTTCTATCATGGTTTGCTTCATCAAATCCTGATGGGTTAGAATGGTCTATGTTCAAAACTTCTGGGCAAGAAGAGTTAGATAGTAGCAGTAAAGTAAACGATACTTTATCTATAGTTCAAGAAAAAACTGCTATTTTACCTGATTATGGCTTCAAAGAAAATAAAAATTCAGATGAAAATATTGAAGAACTCACCGAATCTTGGCCAGTTGTAAATGCTGGGACAAGTTTTTCAGGAATTATCGGTGGTACTATTACTCTATTATTAATAGTTTTAATAGGTTTTACAATAAGATTTATAAAAAATAAAAAAATACACCTTAAAAATTAGAATAAAGTCTAATTTTTATTGATTCTCAGGTGAAAAAATAAGGTTAAATAATTATGTCAACAATATTAAATTCTATACAAAATATGAATAATTTAGATGAATTTGCTCGAAAAGATTCTTTAATTCATAGAATTAATCCTACTATTAAATTATTGACTACAGTTATATTTTTATTTATTGTTATATCCTTTGATAAATATAATATATCTGGTTTATTTATATTTTTTTTATATCCTGTATTAGTTTTTTCTTTAGCAGACATACCATTAGTTCCAATAATTAAGAGAATATTAATCATTGAACCTTTTATTATTGGTATAGGTATATTGAATCCTCTACTTGAAAGCCATAGTACAACTATATTTAATATTACTTTTTCTATTGGATGGATTACTTTTTTATCGATCTTAATCAAAAGTTTATTAACTATAACTGCTACATTATTATTAATATCTACTACAGGTTTTGATAAAATAGCTTCTGCTCTAAGAAGTCTAAAAGTTCCAAAAATTTTTGTGTTACAATTATTACTAACCTACAGATATATTTCTGTCTTGTTAGAAGAGTTAATCAGAATGATTAGAGCTTATACACTACGATCCCCTTTTAAAAAAGGTATCCATATAAGCAATTGGGGATCATTTGCAGGACAACTAATTTTAAGAACTTTTGACAGAGCTCAAAGACTTTATTTTGCTATGTGTGCAAGAGGATTTACTGGTGATTATGAATTTAGCAGTTCCGATAAGAAGTACTCTAAAGTGAAAGTTAAAGATTATATATATATACTAGTTTGGGGAGCATTTTTTATTTTTTCACGAATTTATAATATATCTGAAAGTATAACTATATTTATAAATTCATTTTAATAAGGCATAATCAAAAATTTCATAAGACAATTTTTTTCTGAAAATATCGATGTTTTAACGAATTTTTAAAAAAAGTTGACTAGTTTATTTTTTGATTCTGCCTAATAGGTGGTAAATAAAATGAGTCATCATAAAATTGAAGTAAAAAATTTATTTTACAAATATCCAGATAATCATATTGCTATTGATAAAATATCTTTTTCTGCCTTTCATGGCGAATCAGTAGGAATCATAGGTGCTAATGGTGCAGGAAAATCTACTTTATTAATGTTATTAAATGGATTATTTTTTCCAGTTGAAGGTAAAGTTTTAATAGGAGATGTAGAAATCACAAAAAAAACACTTCCTTTTATTCGACAAAGATTAGGTATGGTTTTTCAAGATCCTGATGATCAGCTTTTTATGCCCACGGTTTATGATGATGTGGCTTTTGGTCCAAGAAACTACAAATTAAGTGAAGCTGAAGTAGAAAGCAGAGTTAATAAGGCTCTTGATACAGTTGGAATAAAACATTTAATCAATAGAGCTACATTTAAATTATCAGGAGGCGAAAAAAGATCTGCTTCAATTGCCACTGTCTTATCAATGGAACCTGATATTTTAATTATGGATGAACCAACCTCTTCTTTAGATCCAAAAGCTAGAAGACTTTTAATAGATATGCTAAAGAGTTTTACTCATACTAAAATTATAACAAGTCATGATCTTGATATGGTTTATGAAGTATGTGACAGAATAATTATATTAAAAAAAGGAAAAATAGAAGCTGATGGCAAGTCAAAAAATATTCTTTCAAATAGTATTTTACTCAAAAGTTGTAGTTTAGAACTACCTCTTTCTCTTCAAAATTGTCCAAAATGTGATTCTCCTAAGGGATATCCAAAAAACAAACTCTAATTCTCGAGTACAATTCACACGATTTAAGCGAACTTCGGACGAAAAGAATTCTGTATTATTTAGGTAATTCAATTTTTACAATTGTTCCCTCACCTATTTTACTTGTCATTGAAACATCACCATTATGTAGTTTAACTAAATGTTTTGCAATTGCAAGACCCAAGCCAGTACCACCTGGTTTTCTAGACCTATCACTTTTATAGAACCGATCCCAAACATATGGTAGTTCATCTTCCTTTATACCAAATCCCTGATCTTTTATAAATATTTTAAGATTATCCTCAAATAGAATTTTAACTTCAATTATAGTTTTTTCTGTAGAATATTTTATAGCATTATCAATAAATATTATCATGAGCTGTCTCAATCTGTCGTAATCTGCTATTATACTTGGAATTATTTTTGGAAAATCCTCTTTTATTATTATATCTTTTTTATCTGCTATTGTTTGAAGACCTTTTACAGTGTCCTTGATTAAATTTACAACATGTAGTTTTTCTTTATTTATTGAAATTTTACCTGATTGTAGTCTTGATAATTCTAACAAATCTCCTACAAGTCTTTCAAGTCCTTTTGTCTCTGATATCATTCTTCCATAATACCTTAAAATATCTTCTTTTTCAAATACAGTACCATCATATAGTGCCTCCAATGAACCTTTCATAACTGTCAACGGAGTTCTAAATTCATGGGATACATTTGCAACAAAATCTTTTCTCATTTGTTCTAATCTTTCGCTTTCACTAATATCTTGTATTAAAACTACACTTCCCTGTACAATATTTTCATTATCTAAAATATAATTAATAGTAATTTTTAAAATTTTATCATGCCAATTTCTTATAATTACTTTCTTTTCCTTATTTTTTATTACATTATTTATATCTTCAAAAATATTTATACTATTAAAATCATCTTTAATATCATCATGTGAATATGGAAGATTTTTATCCATAATCTTTCTCAGAGATTCATTAGACCCAATAGGATTCAAATTCATATCAAATGCAATTAGTCCATCTGATATACTATAAATTATATTCTCCAATTTCCCTTTTTCTTGAAACAACTCATTAATAGTTTGATTTAACTTTTCAGCAAGCATATCAAGAGACTCACCCAGTTGCCCTAATTCATCTTTACTCTTAATCCCTGTTCTAACGGTAAAATCACCATTTTTCATCAAAATAGCAATTTTATTCATTTTCTTTAATGGATTTGTAAAAAATAAAGAATATGAAACTCCAAGGAATACTGAAACAAAAAGTCCTACTAAAATTCCAAACCCAAGAATTTTAACACTCTTATCAACAGTATCCGTAATCTCCTTTACAGATGCCATTAGTAAAACACTTCCCAATATATCTCCTTGAGTATTTTCTACTGGTACCCCTACAATAAGAGTTTCCTCCTCATAATAGCTATTATAACCCTGGTACGAATTTTTTTCTCCATTTAAGGCTTTGTTAATTATATTTTTTGTACTATCAGGCACTTTTTCAGAAGCGAAGACTCCCCTTCCCTTTCCAGATATGACATCAGGCTCACCATTTTCATCTGTTATCCATACTTTTACATCTAATATGTTTAAAAAATTAGTAAGTCCTCCTAATCCCATCATTTGTGCATTTCCAGTTTTAATATTAGAAATAATAGCAGCTATGCTCTCAGCTTTTATGTACATATCATCTCTTTTGCTATCAAAAGTAAATTGCCTGAAAAATTGTATAAAAAACACACCTAAAATAAGCATTGAAACTAATACTATTACAACAAAACCCATTATAAGTTTAAATGCAATACTATCTTTTATCATTTTTCACCTCAAATTTATAACCAACGCCCCAAATAGTTTTTATGTCCCAATGAAAATCATCTGATATATTTAATTTAGCTCTCAACCTCTTTATATGAGTATCAACAGTTCTTGCTTCACCAAAATAATCATAACCCCATACACTACTTAAAAGATTATCTCTTGAAAATACCTTTCCAGAATTCGAAGCAAGTAACCACAAAATCTCAATTTCCTTTTTTGTTAAATTAATAATTTCACTATTTATCTTTATTTCATAATCATCTAAATTAATTTCTAATTCTTTAAATTTAATATAATTACTATCTGTTCCCTTTATATCTAATCTTCTTAAAATTGCTCTTATTCTTGCCATTACTTCTCCGGGACTAAAAGGCTTTACAATATAATCGTCCGCTCCAATATCAAGACCCATAATACGATCACCATCTTCTCCTCTTGCAGTTACCATTATTATAGGTACATTTGATTTCTTTCTGATTTCTCTGCAAACTTGAAAACCATCTTTTTTAGGCATCATAACATCTAGTAATAATAAAACTGGAGAATTTTTATTAAACATATCAATAGCTTCATCACCATCATGAGCTACTATAGGTTCATACCCCTCTTTTTTTACATATGTTTTAAGTATATCTAATATACCTTCATTATCATCAACGATTAATATATAATTTTTCATCAAATCACATCCCTTTTGAAGTCTGAGAATTAGTAAAATTATATTGCATTAGGCAGAATTAAAAAATAAGCAAGCAGATTTATTTTTTGGCTATCCCTTAGCATCATAACCCTGATCTTCAATTTCTTCAATTATTTTTTTCTGATCTACTTTATCTTCATCAAATTTAACAGTAACTTTTTTTAAATCAAGTTCTACATCAACACTTTCAACACCTTCTAATTCACTAATACACTTTTTCACAGCATTTTTACAATGATTGCAACTCATACCTTCAACATTAAATTCCTTTATTACTTTTTTCATATTATTTTCTCCTTTAAGATTTAAGGCAAAATCAAAAAATAAACTATTCAACTTTTTAATAAAATCCGTTAATACATTGGCATTTTCAGAAAAAATTTGTCTTATGAAATTTTTGATTATGCCTAAATAACAGTTAAAAATTAATTAGAATTCTTTTCTCTTAAAATTCCCTAAAATACCAGAATTTTTCAGTCGAAAAATCTAATTTTTTTTATCCTATTTCTAAGTCATATACTTATTTTATTATAAAATAAAATTCAATATAAGCTATCAATACCACATTTTAAGAACATTTAAACTTAGAAGAACCTAGAAAATAATATCATTTAATATAATCAAATTCAAAGTCTTCAATTTTCACAGTTTCATTTTCTTCTATTCCCATTTTTTCTAATTCAGAAATAACTCCCTTTTGTTTTAAAACTCTTTGAAAATATTTTAATGCATCATAACTATCAGTATTAATAGATTTAAAAATACGTTTAACCCATTGACCTTCTATTATATAAATCCTATTTTCTTTTTTTATTGTAAATAGCTTTTCATCTTTTTTTATATATTTTACTTCATGAACCTCTTCTAAAGAAAAATCATCTTCAATAGAATCTACTATTTCACTAACTCTATTAAATAATTCATTTACTCCCTTTGTTGTAGCTGCTGAAATAGCAAAAACTTCATATCCCTTATTCTTCATTTCTTTTGTAAATCCATCAATTATATCATTATCATAAATTAAATCAGTTTTATTAGCTACAATAATCTGTAATTTTCCTGATAATTTTTCACTGTATTGTTCTAATTCCAGATTAATTTTTTCAAAATCTTCAATAGGATCTCTACCTTCAGAACCTGATAAATCAATTAAATGTACTAATATTTTTGTTCTTTCAATATGCTTTAAGAATTCATGTCCAAGACCTAATCCTTCATGAGCTCCCTCTATTAATCCGGGTATATCAGCAACTGTAAAACTAGTTCCTTCACCAATTTTTACAACTCCCAAGTTAGGTTGCAATGTAGTAAAATGATAGTTGGCTATTTTAGGTTTCGCTTTTGATATGATTGATAACAATGTTGACTTACCTACATTTGGCATTCCAATCAAGCCAACATCTGCTAAAACCTTTAGTTCCAAATCAACTTCTACTTCTTCACCCTCTATCCCTGCTCTTGCAAAAGTAGGTATTTGTCTTGTAGCTGTTGCAAAATGTTGATTTCCTTTTCCTCCTTTACCACCTTTTGCTATAATAATTTCTTGTTTATTTTCTATTAAGTCTGCAATTAGTCCTTTACTTGCACTGTCTCTTATTATTGTTCCTCTTGGTACTTTAATTATAGTATCTTTTCCATTTCTCCCTGAACAATTTGCGCCACTTCCTTTTTGACCACTATCTGCAACATATTTTCTTTTATATTTAAAATCAACCAATGTTCTAAGATTGTTGTCAGCTTGAAATACAATATTCCCTCCTTTTCCACCATCTCCTCCATCTGGTCCGCCATTTGCTACATATTTTTCTCTCCTAAATGAAACCGAACCATCTCCACCATCTCCTGCTTTTATATATATATGTGCACTATCTATAAACATATCTAAATCTCCTATACTAAAAAATCCCGGTTAAATTAAACCGGGATTTTTTTTAGATTATAATTATTGTTCAATACAAACTTGTTTTCTCTTTTTTCCAAGTCTTTTAAATTTAACTCTACCTTCTTTTAATGCAAAAAGTGTATCGTCACTACCAATCCCTACATTTAAACCCGGATGAATTTTTGTTCCTCTTTGTCTAACCAAAATGTTTCCAGCTAGTACAGGCTGTCCATCACCCTTTTTAACTCCAAGTCTTTTTGATTCACTGTCACGTCCATTTCTGGAGCTTCCAACACCTTTTTTATGGGCAAATAATTGAAGATTCATTTGAATCATTCTCTACACCTCCTCTTCAATAACACTTACAAACTTATTATATTTTAATTCAATCGATTTAAATCCTATTAAAGTAGTTCTCATTATAACTGATATATCATGTTTTTTGCTTTTAGATACATTTTCAGGAATACTCATTAAAACATATCCATCTTTTAATTTTGTAGTATCATCTGCTTTTATACCAACAATTTCCTCAATAGCATTTGAGGCATTTAAAACAGTTACAGTAACTGCAGAACATATAATATCTTTTCCAAATTCATCATATCCAGCATGTCCTTGAACAATAAATTGCCATATAAAACCTTTTTCGTCTTTAATAACATTTATCTCAATCATACTATACCTGATAATAGTTAATTATTCTAAACTATTTTTCCCTTTTTAAAAAATTATGCTTCAATTTTTTCAATTTGTACTTTTGTATATGGTTGCCTATGTCCCTGTTTTTTTCTATAACCCTTTTTGGCTTTAAACTTAAACACAACTACTTTCTTATCTTTCCCATGTTTCAATACCTTTGCGCTAACTGAAGCTCCATTTACATAAGGAACACCAACTTCTGCACCTTCATCTTTTGAAACAAAAAGAATTTTATCAAAATTTACAACCTCATCTTCATCAAGTTTAAGTCTTTCAACAAAAACAACGTCTCCTTCTTGTACTTTATACTGTTTTCCACCAGTTTCCATTATTGCATACATAGCGTTTACACCTCCCAAATTCAGAGTCTCGCCTGATATGGCAGTAAATAATTACTTTAAAACCGAATCAGTGCGGTCATCGAATCATTTTAACATACTAGTGTATTTATGTCAATCTCCTTAATTTTAATTTCTTCATGTTTTAGCTTATCAGAACCTTTTACTAATATTTTCTTTTTATATATCAATTCGATTTTAGCTAAATTTTCTCCATTTATACCCTTAAGAACTTTAGCAACACTAGTATGAACCTCCACTAATATTGCATTAGCTATTGTTTCATTAAAGTACTTACTTATTTCTTTTTCAACTTTTTTGGCAACTGATTCAGGTGATAATATCTCTCCTGTACCATCACAATATGGACAAGTTACATTCATAACAGAAGATAAAACTTGTCTTACCTTTTTTCTTGTCATTTCAATAAGACCAAGTCCTGTCATACCAACAACTGTTGTTTTTGTTCTATCTTTTTTTAATTCTGTTCTCAATGTTTCTAAAACTAGTTGTTGATTTTCCTGTTCATGCATATCAATAAAATCAATTATAATAATACCACCAACATCTCTTAATCTCAGTTGTTTTGCTATTTCTTTTGCTGCATCTAAATTTGTTCTTAAAACTGTTTGTTCTAAGTTTCTGCCACCTATATATTTGCCTGTATTAACATCAATAACCGTTAATGCTTCAGTTTTATCTATTATGAGATATCCTCCGCATTTTAACCATACTTTACTTTCAAGAGCTTTTGTAAATTTAGATTCTATATGATAAAACTCAAATAAATCATAACTTTTACTAAAATACTCTACTTTTAATTTAAGAGCAGGCGATATCATTTCCACCAATTCCAATAACTTAGTATGCTCTCTTCTATTATTTATTATGAATTTATTTATATCCCATGTAAAAAGATCTCTTACTGTACGGTATATTAAACTTAAATCTCTATGTATACATCTTGGACCATGACCTGTTTTCTCTTTATTCTTAATGTTGTCCCATAATTTGCATAAAAATTTAATATCATTTTCCATGTCTTCTTCATTTTTTCCATCAGAGGCTGTTCTCACTATTAGCCCCATATTTTTAGGCTTAATTTTTTCAGCCATTTTCTTTAATTTAGATTTTTCTCCTTCACTTTCAATACGTCTTGATATTCCAATATATTCAGCATTTGGCAGTAGCACTAAATGCCTTCCTGGCAGTGTAATATGAGTCGTAATCCTGGGTCCTTTTGTACCAATAGGTTCTTTTACTACTTGTACAGTCATTTCCTGACCCGGTCTGATTTCATTTGAATTATACTTTTTATAATCTTGAAATGAATCATCCTCATCCTCTTCATATCTTTTATTATTTATTGCATCACCTAAATACAAAAAAGCATTTTTATCATAGCCTATATCTACAAAAGCCGCCTGCATTCCCGGCAAAACACTGCTAACCTTGCCTCTATATATATTTCCCACAAGTCTCTCATTATTTGGTCTTTCAATATATATTTCAACAAGTTCTTTATCTTCAAGAAGTGCTACTCTGGTTTCTTCAATACCAACATCCACTACAATTTCTTTAACCAATTGTTTTTACACCTCCTAAAGAACTGAGTCGTCAAGAGGATTAACAAAATCAGTTTCCCCTCTAACATAAAGACCCGTCCTGTGAATATTTATAATTTTAATATCAATATTAAGTATCTTCATTAATCCTTTTATGAATAGTTCAGGCTTCAAATTTTCTCTTGTTCCTGCACTTACATTAATAAAAAAAGTTACAATATTTCTTTTTCCAAAACTATTATAATTATCATTATTTATATAAACTTTTTTTAATTCAAATTTATGTACTAATGGTCTTATATTTATATCTTTTAGTTTTTTCTTTGCTTTTTTACTTACTATGATCTCATTCTTATTTAAAAATTCTTCTACCAAATTATCTATTTCTTCTCTATTTATATCTTTGCAAAATGATACTTCAATTTCATAAGAAGCTCTTTCAATCAAGTTCATAATATTTTTATTGTTATCAAACTCTTTAGCAGTAATCGTTTCAACATCTTGAGGTAGTTGTGTATTTACTCTTTTTATAAAATCTACAGGAATTATTTTATCTTTAAACTGAAAATCTACAAACTCACTTTCCGAAGTAACTCCCACAGATAATGGGAGTCCAAATACTATTTTAGGATGAGGATTAAATCCATTTGAATAATCAATTGGTAAATCTGCTCTTTTTAGTGCTCTTTCAAATACTTTCATTAAATCAAGATGGGATATATATTTTACTTTTTCTCCTCTTAAAAACTTAACTCTTATCTTTGTCAAAACATAATCCTCCCTCAAAAACTGTTGCTCCACATCCTGAACAAAAATCCTTACAATTTTCTGTTAATATATTTTCTGTTGATTTTTTATTTTCACTAATTAAAAAATTTTTTGTAACCCCAATATCAATATGATCCCATGGTAGTATTTCATCATATTGTCTCTTTCTATTTGCATAAAATTCAGGATCTACATCACAGTCTTTAAAAGCATTTGTCCAATTTTCATAATTAAAATACTCTCCCCAACTATCAAATCTACTTCCATTTCTAAATGCTTGTAAAATCACTTTTCCAATTTTTCTATCTCCTCTTGCCAAAACAGCTTCTAAAAAACTAGTCTCATTATTATGCCAGGTATATTTAATTCTATTACTTTTTAATAATGTTTTTAATAAATCTTGCTTTTCATTTAATCCATCAATTGAGTCCTGTTTTTCCCATTGAAAAGGGGTAAAGGCTTTAGGAACAAAAGATGATGTACTCACTGTCAAATTTAATCTTTTAACTTTTTTCCCTCTAGTTACATCCTTATAAAGTGAAACAACTTTATCAGATAGTTTAGCAATATCTGATACATCTGATTTTTCCTCTGTTGGAAGACCAATCATAAAATATAGTTTTAAAGAACTCCAGCCACCTTCAAAGGCAAATTTTGCAGAATTAAATAAATCTTCCTCATTAACACCTTTATTTATTGCATCTCTTAATCTCTGTGAACCTGCTTCTGGTGCAAAAGTAAGACTACTTTTCCTTACTTTTTGAACTTTTTTCATAAGATTCATTGAAAAAGAATCAATTCTTAATGATGGTAAGGACAAATTAACATTTTTATCTTCCATTTTATCCATTATTTCCTCTGTTAATTCTTCAATATAACTATAATCACTTGTACTCAAAGATAATAATGAAATCTCGTCATATCCTGTATTTTTTTGTTGATTCATTGCCAAGCTTTTAAGTTTTTCAACTGACCTTTCTCTTACAGGTCTATAAATAAATCCAGCTTGACAAAATCTACAACCTCTTATACATCCTCTAAAAAGTTCTATCATAACTCTGTTGTGCACAACATCAATATAAGGTACTATAGGCTTTTCAGGAAAATATACTTTGTCTATATCCCTAATTATTTGCTTCTTAATTTTTTTTTGAAATTCATTACTTATTGGCTTAAAACTCTTGATTGTTAAATCATCATTATATTCAACTGTATAAAATTTCGGAACATATACTCCAGGGATCTGGGATAATAATTTTAATTTTTCATCTCGCTTTAAACCTTTACTTTTAGCTTCACTATAAACATCTAAAACTTTATTTATAACATACTCCCCTTCACCTATAACATAAAAATCAATAAAATCTGCCATGGGTTCAGGATTATATGTTGCTGGACCACCTGCACAAATAAGAGGATCACTTTCAAATCTATCATTAGCTAATAATGGTATTCTGCCTAAATTAAGTATATTTAAAACATTTGTAAAACTCATTTCATACTGAAATGTAAATCCAATAATATCAAATTCACTTATTGGATCTTTTGTTTCAAGTGTAAACAATTCTATATCATTTTCTTTTATTTTTTCTTCCATATCAAGCCAAGGAGCAAAAATCCTCTCACAATATGTATCTTCACGTTCATTTATCCAGTGATATAATATTTTCATTCCCAAATTGGACATACCTATTTCATACACATCAGGAAAAGCAAATGCAAATCTAATATCAACTTTTGCTACATTTTTCACTACCATATTCCATTCATTTCCAACATATCTGGCTGGCTTTTCTACATTTTTTAAAATCTCATCTGTAACTTTATTTTTCAAATCTTTCCTCCAATTTATATTGCGAATTAACCTCTAATATTTATTCCATCCTATTTTATTATATAATAATTTATAATTTAATGCATGCTTTGCAGCGTAAAAAATAGCTTCTTCCATACTTTCAGAATTCGCAATTCCCTTACCTGCTATATCAAAAGCAGTACCATGATCAACAGAAGTTCTTAAAAAGGGAAGCCCTATAGTAAAAGCTATTGTTTTTTGAAAATCTACCATTTTAGTGGCTATATGTCCCTGATCATGATAAAGAGACAAAACAGCATCATATTTTCCATTTAAAGCTTGATAAAAAACAGAATCTGCTGGTATTGGTCCAACTACATTAAAACCCATTATTTCTTTTAATTCTTTTACTGCTGGAATTACTTCATCAAGTTCTTCTTTTCCAAACATGCCATTATCACTACTATGAGGATTCAGCCCTGCAATAGCAGTTTGTCCATTTTCCAAGCCCAATAAATCAATAGAATTTAGACATTTTTTCATTATTTTTATTATATTTTCTTTTTTAACATAACTACAAGCATCTTTTAATGATAAGTGCCTCGATAAAAAAAATACTCTTAAATCAAATACCTGGAACATTGTTATAGGATCTTTAGTATCAGTATGTGATGCAAACATCTCAGTATGTCCTAAAAAATCTATTTTTGCACTTTTTACTGCCTCTTTATTTATAGGTGTTGTTACAACAGCATCTAAATCACCTTTAAGAGCAAGTTCAATAGACAATCTAATATACTCATATGCAGCTTTTCCGCATTCTGCCTTAACCTTACCATATTCTAAAATATCTAAATCCATATTGTCAACGGTTAAAATATCCACAGTACCAAATTCAAATTTTGCTTCATTTATTTCTTTAATTGAATTTATTTTAATATTAAGGGATAATTTTTCTTTTAAAGAATTTAAAATATAAAAACTACCTATTATTAAAGGATTAGCCTTCTGGTAAACTTCCTTTTTCTCCATAGCTTTAAGTGCAATTTCCGGACCAATTCCCGCTGGATCACCCATAGGAATACCTAAAACAGGTTTAACCAAATTAATCAACTCCATGTAAAATATTTAAACTTTATACATTTATAACTTTATAAATTTATATTTTATATATAAAATATAAATGATATATTTTTATATAGATTATTTATATTTTAACATAAATTCTGATAAATATTTATATAATCCTTGGATTATGAAAACTAAAAAATATTTTATCAAAAAAAAGGAGTATTTTATGTCAGGATCAATTTACGGTAAAAATTTTCAAGTATCTACATGGGGTGAATCTCATGGCAAAGCTATTGGTGTAACAATAGATGGTTGTCCTTCAGGGATTAAACTTTCTGAATCTGATATTCAATTAGATTTAGATAAACGAAAACCAGGTAAATCTCCATTTTCTACGCCAAGAAAAGAAGATGATAAGGTTGAGATCTTATCAGGAGTTTTCGAAGGAAAAACAACTGGAACACCTATATCATTAGTTATATACAATACAAATCAACGTTCTTATGATTATTCAGAGATTTCAAAGTATTATAGACCAGGTCACGCAGACTATACTTATGATGAAAAATATGGTTTTAGAGATTATAGAGGTGGTGGACGTTCATCCGGTCGTGAAACTGCTTCAAGAGTTGCTGCTGGTTCTGTAGCAAAAAAAGTTCTCTCTAATCTGGGTATTAATATACTTACCTATACACTTTCAATAAATGAAATTAGTATTGACAAAAATAATTTTAATAAAAATGAAATATATAATAATTTTTTAGCTATGCCTGATAAATTTGCTGCAAAAAAAGCCGCTGAATATTTATTAAAATTAAAAGACAATGAAGATTCAGCAGGTGGTATAATCGAATCACGTATAACAAATCTACCAAGTGGTATTGGAGAACCTGTATTTGAAAAACTTGATGCAATGTTAGCTAAAGCTATTTTTTCGATTGGTGCTGTAAAAGGACTTGAATTTGGAAATGGCTTTGAATCTTCAAAAACTACTGGATTTATTAATAATGATTCTTTTGAGTTTAAGAATTCTAAATTGACAAAACTCACAAATAATTCAGGGGGTATAGCAGGTGGTATAAGTGATGGATTTCCCATTATTTTAAGAGCCGCATTCAAACCTACTCCTTCAATATACAAATCTCAGAAGACTGTTGATAAATCAGGAAATAATGTTGAAATAAATATAGATGGTCGTCACGATCCTATTATAGTACCAAGAGCAGTTATTGTAGTTGAATCAATGATTGCTATAACTCTTATAGACTACATTTTTCAAAGAATTTTGTCAAAATTTGATTTAATAAAAAAAGCTCTTTTTTAATGTATAATTAGTATTATTACTTTTATATATATAACCAAAAAAGCAACCTGACCATTTATTTATTTATATATATTAGAAATTAAGTTGAAAGGATATAAACTTATGAATTCTTTTATGGATATTGCTATCAATGAAGCAAAATCGGGTGTTAATTTAAAACATGGTGGACCATTTGGTGCGGTAATTGTGTTTGATAATAAAATCATTGCAAAAGCACATAATGAAGTTATTTTTAAAAATGATCCTACCTGTCATGCTGAAATTATTGCAATCAGAAGAGCTTCAAAGTTACTAAATAATTTTAATTTAGAAGGGTGTTCTATATACACTACCTGTGAACCTTGCCCTATGTGTCTTTCTGCTATATTGTGGGCAAAAATAGATAAAATATTTTTTGGTTGTACAAAAGAAGACGCTGAAAAAATAGGTTTTAATGACAGTTTGTATTTTGATATTCTTTCTAAAAATACTGATAATTATATTTCTATGTCAAAGTTAAATAGGTTTGAATGCCTTGAAGTATTTAATTTGTGGGATAAATCCGATAAAAAAACAAACTATTAAGTGACAGCAAAAAAATAACCTATTTATTTTAGGTTATTTTTTATTTTCTAAAATTCTCTAATCTTTTTTAAAATAAAGATTAGAGAATTCAACTTTAACTTTTTCTATTCTCTTATCTGCAATAATGCTGTGATTATATTCACTTTGAAAATTTTCTTTTTTATCATTTAATAGTCTCACAGGTAAATTCACAATAAATTCACTTCCTTTACCATAAACACTATTTACTATAACTTCACCACCATGTATTTCAGTCAATGATTTTACAAGTGATAGTCCTATTCCACTGCCTTCATCAGCTCTTGTTAATGAATTGTCAACTTGATTATATCTTCCAAATATATTTTTTAATTTATCTTCTTTTATACCAATTCCATTATCCCTTATAATTATTGAAACATAATCTCCCTTATCATATAAATCAACCCATATTTTCCCTTGTTTTTGAGTGAATTTAGAAGAATTTGATAGCAAATTCAATATTATTCTCTCTAATTTTTCTTCATCAAAAGCTATTATCTTCTCTTCAATATTTGTATCAAAAACCAATTCAATTGATTTTTTTTCTATTAAATCAGCTACTGACATGGTTATTTGTTCAACAACATTAACTATATTCATATTTTTTAAACTCAACTTCATAAATCCAGCTTCTAATTTAGTTAAATCTACAAGATTATTAACTAATCTTATCAGTCGATAACTGTTTTGTTTTACTGTTTGAATATGTCTTGGCAATTTATCTAAAAATGCTCTATCCTTTTCATTCTCTTTATATACTTCCAAAAGCTGTATTGTTGCAAGAATCACATTTAATGGTGTCCTTAAATCATGAGATATATTTGCAAAAAATTCAGTCTTTATTTTATCATTTTCTACAATTTCACTTAGTACCTTTTTTTTCTCACTTAGCATATATCTTAATTTTTTTTCACACAATTTTTGTTTATTTATATTTTCAACAGTTCCTATTAGTTTAATAGGTTGTTCTGATTCATCCCAAAAACCCTGTGCTTTACCTAAAAACCATCTGTAGTTTGATTTTTTTTCTTTAATACGAAATTCAAAGTTACAACTTGAAATTTCTTTATTCAAATACTTTTCCAAAGTTCCAACTACTCGCTTCAAATCATCTTCATGTATATAATTAGTTAAATCATTAAATCTAATTTCATTATCAATATTTTCTATCTTAAAATTCTTATCTTCAAAATGTAACTTAATAATTAATGACTTTAAATCCATTTCCCATATACACGGGTTAATACCAAATAACAAGGTTTCATAATACTTTTCATTACTAGTTTCTTTAATATTTTTTTTATTATAATTTTTTTCAATGTAAATTCCTACAATAATCACTGATAAAATTCCAAACCAAATTGTATAATTATTTATATACACATTCCCCTTCCCTAATAATTCTACCAATTTTTCTAATATAAGTATTAATATGCCTCCAATAATCATAAATGTCATAGGCTTTATATGATTTCTACTAGTGCTTTTTTCTTTTTCATCATTAATTTTACGTTTTTTCTTAGTAGATTTAAAGAAAAACGTCTTATTAAGTTTTATTTCACTATTATCTCTATCAACTAACAATTATCATCACCTTCAAACTTTTTTATTAAGGATTATTCAAAATATAAATATTTTTTTAAT
>JBDMZA010000388.1:0-10521 GCA_039770155.1 Clostridiales bacterium | reverse complement strand
TATTAATTAGTGTAACTATCATAAAGAGTAATTATTTTAAGTCTTACATTTGATGAATTTTTATTTTCAATTGTATTAGTTTTTTTATAAAGTATTTCTATTTCATTATTTGGTAATAAATCAAAAAAGTTATTTGAGAAGTAACCTTGAAGGTTTTCAAATTCTAAATATACATTTTTAGCTAATTTGTCAGAAATTAACTTTATAATATAATTGTTATTAGATTTAATTATATTTGTTGAGATAGTAGGTTTCAATAGATTTAAATTTTTTAAACGATCTAAATAAAAAATATTTTTAGCAATAATATTATTTTTAGAATCGACTAAACTGCAATATAATAAAATATCTCTATTTCCTTTTGATGATTTTAATAAATCGGATTTTTTGACAGAATGAATAATATAACTTGTATTTGATTTAATATCAACATCAAGAGACTCTTCTTTTAAACAATTACCAGAAAAATCAATTAATTTTAAGGATAATAAGGCTTTTTTTCTTTCAATACTATCTGATACTAAATGAATATTTATTGAGTCACATAAGGATTCAAAAGTGATTATAATGGGTTTGTATGAGTCTTTTACATAATAATGCAATGCTTTCCAGTTACCATAGTAATCTATACTAGACCAGGAAGCAGCTGGCCAGCAATCATTAATTTGCCAATAAAGAGTTCCCATACAATATTTGTCTTTCATATTTTGTCTATAAACTTCGATACCTTTCTTTACTCCTTCAGCTTGTAAAATTTGTGATACATATAGATAGCATTCAAAATTTTTTGGAGTTTTAAAATGATTTTCTAAATAGTGATTAATAAGTCTGTTACCATAATCCTTATCACTTAATTTGGGAGTACATCTCTGATGAGCATACATAACTTCAGATTTTTAATCCCAGTCTTTGGGGAGCGTAAAATTTTTAACTGAACTAAAAATAGGATAAGATTGAAATCCAAATTCACTTACAAAACGTGATATATTATTTTTAAATTCAGTAAAATCTTCTTTTCCGTGCCAAACACCCCAATAGTGAGTATCACCCAAGTGTTCTTTTTTAAAACCTGCTATTGGAGAAGAATTGATGTAATTTCTTGTAGGATCAACTTTTTGAAGAACTTCCGGAATTAGTTGGTAAAAAAGGTTCTTATAATTTTTTTCATAGTTCTTAGCATCTTCTTTTGAATATTTATCTTTCCAACCCCAATCATTCCATGCTGATTCACACTCATTATTACCACAATATATTGCAATACATGTATTATTTCTAATTCTTATTATATTGTCGGAAATTTCTTTTTTTATACTATCTAAAAATTCTTTGTTGGAAGGATACATAGCACAAGCAAACATCATATCTTGCCAAACTAATAATCCATTTTCATCGCATAAATCGTAAAATATGTTGTTTTCATATATTCCACCACCCCAAACTCTTAACATGTTCATGTTTGCCTTTTTTGCAGATTTTATTATATGTTCATAATTTTCTTTTTTTACTCTTGTTTGAAAACTATCTTGGGGAATGTAGTTTGATCCTTTAATAAAAATTGGTATACCATTTAGTTCAAAATAAAATGATTTACCAAAAGAATCGTTTTTTTGGATAAGTTTTAAGGTTTTTAATCCGATTCGTTCTAACTTTTGAGCCTTTAAATCATTTTCAAAAAATATCTGAAAATTTAAATTGTATAAATTTTGTTTTCCTAAACCATTTGTCCACCAAAGCTTTGGATTTTCTATACCAAAATCAAGAGAAATTTTATTATTTCCTTTATTTAAAGTTTGGCTTGTTGAATATAGTAATTCATTTTCAACTTTTATTTGAAATATATAAGTACATTCATTAGTTGAATCTATATCAATTATAGAGTTTAATTTGGCAAGGTTTTTATTAATATTAATTTGTTTTAATTGTATATTATTTATGTTTATATGATTCCATGTACTAATATAAACATCTTTCCATATACCAGATGTTATTAGTCGAGGACCCCAATCCCATCCAAAATGAAATCCAGGTTTTCTACTGTACATGTTTATCCTAATATCAGATTGATCATTTGATTCACAAGCTTCTAATCGGAATGGCGTCGAATGCCATTTGGGAAGATTTTCTTTAAATACTGATTTGAAGATAATCTTTAAATTATTTTTACCTATGAGAAGTTTATTTTTACAGTTAACTTTCCATAAAACAAAAGCATTATTAGTTGTGAGTAATAGTTCATCATTTAAAAATATCTTTGAGTAAGTATCTAATCCTTCAAAATAGAGATAAATATTTTGTTGTGATAATAAATTTTCATCAATGTTAAAATTTGTTTTGTATTCCCAATCTTTTTCTGATATCCATTGTTGAGTTTTTTCATTTGATCTGTAAAATGGTTCATCAATTAAATTATTTTTGATAAGATCAGAATGAATACAACCAGGAACTTCTGCTTTTAAGTAATTTGTAGTTTTTTCTTGTCGAAAAGTCCAATTATTATTTAAATAAGTAATCATTAATTTCTCCTAAACTAAAGTATTTGATTCTGCCTAATATCAATTATATCTAAAATAAGTGGATTTGCCTAAGAATTTAAGTATTTTGCATAAATAAAATAGTTATGTTAGAATTTAATCAAAATAATACTATAAGTTTTGATTATAGCTTTGATTATATTGAAACAAATAGATTCAATATGTTATATGCTTGGATACTATAAGGGGATACTATAAATGGATTTCATTGAAATGATGATGCAATTTAATTTAACAAGACAAGAGGCAATTATTTATAAAATATTGCTACAAGAAGGTGAGCTTACAGGTTATGAAGTAGCTAAAATAACTGGTATATCAAGGTCTAATACATATTCATCATTGTCAGGTGTGGTAGATAAAGGTGGGGCAAATGTAATTGAAGGAAATGCTATGCACTATGTAGCAGTTCCAGTAGAAGAATTTTGTAACAATAAAATTAGAAGTATGAAAGATACTATGAATGAATTAATTAAAATTAAACCTATAAAAAGAGTTGAGACAAAAGGATATATAACAATAAAGAGTGATTTGCACATTATAGATAAGATGAAAAATATTATAAATAATTCAAAAAAACGTATATATATATCTGCAACAAAAGAGATTATAAAACTTGTTTCAAAAGAACTTGATGAAGCGCTTAAAAGGGATATTAAAATTGTAATTATTACAGATTTTTATTTGGATAATAATAATTATATTATTTATATAAATAATAAAACTCAAGATCAAATAAGACTAATAACTGACTCAAAAAATGTTATGACTGGTAACATTTTTGATGGTGAAAATTCTACATGTTTATATTCTAAAAATGAAAATCTAATAAATTTAATTAAAGAATCTATAAAAAATGAAATTAAAATTATTGAGTTAGGGATATCCAAAAAATAAACTCTAATTCTCGTGTATGAATTTCCATGGTTTAAGCGAGTTTCAGAAGAAAAGAGTTAATTACCAGGGCAATTTAATTAGTGTTTCTTAGTTGAGAAGAATGTGTTATTATTTTGACCGTTTCTTTTTTTATTTTTAGAATAATTAATATCTAATCTTGAATTATAATTATTTGTTTTAAAACTTCTCTCTATATCTTTAGGTTTAACTTTTCTTCCCACAGGACATGCACTTTTACATTTTCCACATCTAATACACTCAATATGGTTTATTTTACCCATTTCTACACAATTCATAGGGCAAACATCAGTACATATTCCACAGTTTTTACAAGACTTTGCTAATTTAGGTTTGAAAAATGATATTTTTGCTATTAAACCAAGAAAAGCACCATATGGACATAAGTATTTACAAAATGGTCTGCTAAAAGCAAAAGATAAAGATAAAATTAAACCCAGAATAAATATGGATAGTTTTGTTCCATCAAAATTAAATAGTGTTAGAAAGGGATCAAATTTGATGAACCATTTATTACCAATTACATAGGTTATACCAGCAAATAAAATTATATTTAAATATTTAAGATATTTTATTTGTATTGGATATTTAAGATTTTTTAAATATGCTGCATGTCCTATTTTGCCTATAATTTCTTGAATTGCCCCAAGGGGACATGCACTTCCACAAAAAACTCTGCCAAATAATAGTGAGAAAGCTATTGGAATTAAAAAAACTATAAGTATTTTTAATTCGGGAAGTTTGTTTGTTAAAGCGAAAAGAGATAAATCTTGATATGTATCTAAAAAATTTGGATAATAACTGTAAAAAAAACCGAATATAATTAAAGAAAATATTAAAAATAATAATCTTATTTTACTCCAAAATCTAATGAAAATTAAAATGGATGATAAAGTCAATATAGAAACTAAAATATAGTATTTTGAATCTTCATAATTTAATTTATCAATTATGCTATTTAATAAAGTAGATTTTTTGAGTTGCTTAATTGTTTCTAATTGAGATAAAAAGATAAGAAATGATAATATAATAATTTTCAAACGAACTTCCTCCCCAAACAAAAATATGTAAATTAAATTATTAATAAAATAACAAAAATAATATGTTTTTAATATATAAGGGATAGCAAAAAAATAAATCCACATTCTTGAGAATGAATTTGTACATTTAAAGTGAGTTTTAGGTGAAAAGAATTGGGTATTATTTTTTGATTATACCTAATTTAAATATATTATATTTAAATTTGTCTATATTATATCATATTGAAGTAAATAGCTTCAAATAAATTTCTACATTTGTAAGGCATAATCAAAAATTTCATAAGACAATTTTTTTCTGAAAATATCGATGGCTTAACGAATTTTCAAAAAAAGTTGACTAGTTTATTTTTTGATTATGCTTAAACCTGAAATGCAAACAAAAATATAACAAAAAAAGAATTAAATTGAATTAAATATGTTGAAAAAAAATTATAAAATAAAATTTATCTTAAAAATTAACTATTTAATTGATATATATGGAGAATAAAGGTAGAATGATAATAGTATATTATATTAAGGCATAATCAAAAATTTCATAAGACATTTTTTTCTGAAAATATCAATGGTTTAACGAATTTTCAAAAAAAGTTGACTGGTTTATTTTTTGATTCTGCCTAATCTGAAAGGAATTTATATTATGCCAAAATATACAAAAGATATTTTCAATTATGTAAAAGCAGATTTTTTCTTTTTAATTAAATTAAAATTTGTATATTTATCAATTATGTTTGGAATGTTAATAACTTTAGTGACATCAATTATAATAACGATGGACCATCAATCTTATGAAATATTATTAAATATTCCATTTAAAGTGCTGATTTTTTCATTTGAATTTTTAATATTCGGCATCTATATAACAAGAAAAGATAATTTGAAATACATAAGAAAAATTGCTGATGTTGAACCAAGTAAGTATTTTATATTTGTATTCAGTAAATTTGTTAATTTATTAATATTTGTATCAATATTTACAGTACTAAATTTATTTATAGTGCAAATTTTTTTAATAAGAGATAATTTGTTTAAAGAAATATTTTTTGAATCAATAGGATATGTTTTTTTGTATTGGATTATTCCGTATATTGTTTGTGGTTCAATAGGAATTTCATTAGCTGTTATAAACAGACCATTAGTATTAATTACAATGCTTGGAATTTTTTTCTGGGCTGTTTTTTCACCTTTGAATGTGTACTTAGTAAAGATTTTAAGTATAATTTTTAAAGGAAATGTTGCTGGAAAAGTGGTTGTTTTTTTTGAGAGAACAACAGATACCCTTTGTATTATGCCATACTTTCAAGATCAATTTAATTCTATAAATCCATATTCAATTGACGGCGTAAAAATTCTTGATAACATTATGATATTAATAGCTGCGATTTTATTTTTTTATATTATAACAATTTTTGAATTTGATCCAGATGACAGGAGAAATTATATTGGTTATGGTTTGTTGTTATCAATTAGTTTATGTGTAATTATTTTTATTTATTATCCTAGAGAACTCTTTGAATTTATGCATAAAGAAAATGCAAGCGACAAAGTTTATTATTCTGATAATAAACGTGTAGGATATGAAAATGGTGATAATTTTGCCTTATCAAAATATGATATCAAAATTGATGAAGAAGATATTCTAAAGATAGATTTAAATATGGAAGCAGAAGCTTTAGATGATAATATTCGAAGGATTAATTTTATTTTTTATCACGGATTTGAAATAAATAAAATAAAGGTCAATAATGGTAAAAACTTTGATTATGAATTTGAAAATGATCAACTGAAAATTATTTTAGACAGACCTTTAGATAATGGTGATAAAATTAATATTAGTTTAGAATATGAAGGTATTGGTTCTGAAAGCTTTATAAATTTTAAAAATGAGATTATGTTGCCAGCATATTTTCCTTGGTTGCCAAGAGTTATTACCAATGGAGATAATGGATATATTAAAACAACATATGGAAACATTCCTGCCTCTATAAATTATAAATCTGAATATTTATTAACTTATAATGGTGATGGAAAGATTTATACAAACATTGATTATAAATCAGGAAATGTGTGGGAAGGCGAAGCTTTATCAGGATTAACTGTTGTAAGAGGTAAGATTAAAAGCAATAGGGAATTTGGTTATAGAAATATATATCCCACATATGAAATAGGTATTACTAATTATACAGGGTATTTTTCAAGGCAAGCAGTTGAAGAACTTGATTTACAAAAAGAAAAATTTAAAGTTAAAAATAAATCTGAAATAAAAGATATTTTTTATATTCCATTGGAAGACATTTTAGATTCAAATATACTGATGGATATGGGAGATCATTTAATTATAGCTTTAGATAAGAGCTACAATGCTGATTATTATACACGAATATTTTATGAAGAATTACCTGAAAAATTAAATATGGCAACTAATTCATTACTTAGCAAGTATAATAAGCCGGATTTGGAATATAGCAGAAAAAAGGAAGTGTTTTTAGAAACATATAATTATTATAAGGAAGTTAGGAAAGTTCCAAAAACTGCAAGAATAAAAAATAATTATAATGCTAATTTGAATGATCAGGTAAAGGATGTTAAAAAAAAGGATGACATTATTGAAGATACAAATGAATATAACGAATTGATGGAAGTTATAGAATTAAAAAGACAAATTAAAAGTTATATTGATCAAAATATAGATGAGGGCAATGTAGAAAAATTAGATAATTTCTATTTAACATACTTCAATGTTCTAAAAGCAGAAAAATTTGATTTTTCTAAGATTCAAAGCATTTTAGGAGGATCTAAAAAATAAATTACAGTTTCGAGTAATGAAAAATCATTACTCGAAACTTTTAAAAGAATTATATTGCTAAAATCAAACAAAAAAAGATTTTAAATTTTAACTAAGTATGATATAATTAAATTAATAAAAATTTACATTAAACTAATATTTAATTATAAAAACGACAATATATTCATGAGAGTACATGTCTATTAATATTCAATCTTATAAAAGGATTTCCTTCCAAATAATCTTTCCAATGTTTTTTAAATTATTTAGGGATGACCAAAAAGTAAACTCTAATTCTCAAGTATGAATTCCTATATTTTAAGTGAGTTTTATGAAAAAAAACGGATATTATTTTTAATTCTATCCCTAAAATGATATTCATTAGACATAATCAAAAATTTCATAAGACAATTTTTTTCTGAAAATATTGATGGTTTAACGAATTTTCAAAAAAAGTTGACTAGTTTATTTTTTGATTCTGCCTTAGAAAAATTAACAATATATTTTTAGATATCCAATATACAAAATATTAGGGGGATTTTTTATGATGGAGAATAAATCAATTGAAATCAAAAGGTTCTATGAAATATTTGAAAATATTGATTGCGGCATTTTAATTAGAGATACTGAAAATAAAATAGTTTATCTAAATAGCAATCTACTTAAAATATACAAAATTTCATCTGAAATAAAAGATTTTTTATATTCTGACACAGATAAAGTTTTAAATCAAATTAAAAGATTCGTTAAAGATGAAGATTTATATGAAAAAAATATTCAAAAAATACTTAGCAATAAGATTATTTCAAAGGGAGATACAATAGAATTAAAAAATGGAAGAATTTTAAAACAAACCTATATTCCCATAAATGACAACAATGAGTATATTGGAGATGGAATAATTTATGAAGATATATCTCAAGAAAATTACCTTCAATCCAAACTTATTGAAATGTCGATATATGACAATTTAACAAAAATTTATAATAGAAAAAAAATAAAAGAAGAAGTAATAAAATATATGGATCTGGCTAAACGTTATAATAATAAATTAGCTTTGATAATTTTTGATGTTGATAATTTTAAAAAAATTAATGATTTGTATGGTCAGGAAATTAGTGATAATATTCTTATTAAAATATCAGATTTAGTAAGTAAAAGGAAAAGATCAGTAGATATTTTTGGAAGATGGGGTGGAGGTGAATTTATTTTAATTTTACCTGAAACTGATATAGATGGAATAAAAATTTTTGCTGATTATTTGAAAACAAAAATTTATGAAATAATTCTTGATGAAAGAGAAGGAAGAATTACTGCAAGTTTTGGAGTGGCTGTTTTTAATGAAAATGAAATTGCTGATCAATTTATTAATAGAGCATATACTGCATTGGAAGAATCCAAAAATAATGGTAAAAATAAGGTTACAGTTTATGAGTTAATTAAAGCATAATCAAAAATTTCATAAGAAAACTTTTTTCTGAACTTCTCTTGATTCTTTTCGTCTGAAATTCGTTTAAATCATGCGAATTCATACTCGAGAATTAGAGTTTATTTTTTGGATATCCCTTAGTAAATAAATAAAAAAATGGAAATAATGCATGTAGACACATTATAATTATTCTGGATTGTCAACTTATGAGTTAATCATAGTTGACAATGCTTTTTTTTTTAATATATAATGCAATAAAGAAATAAATTTAGCAATAGGAGTTTATATAAAGTATGGGATATTTATTATCAGATATAAAGGGGAAAATTACAAAAGAAGAAGATATTACTTATGATGAAGCTAAGGTTTTACTATCAATAGATTTAGATGATTTGTTTAATATTGCAGAGGATATTAGAAAACAATTTTTTAAAAATAAAGTTGAATTATGTGGCATAATTAATGCTAAATCCGGCTTGTGTTCAGAAAATTGTAGATATTGTGCTCAATCAGTTCATTATAATACTAATGTTGATAATTATCCACTATTAGATAAAGATACCATATTAGAGAAAGCGAAAAAAACAGAAGAAACAGGTGTTAAATGTTTTTCTATTGTGACAAGCGGCAATAGTTTGTCAAGTGATGAATTCAAAAATGTATATGATGTTTTTAAAGTTCTAAGAAGAGAAACAGATTTAGTGTTAGCTGCTTCTCTTGGTTCAATATCTTATATACAAGCTTTTACTCTAAGACAAATAGGAGTTACAAGATATCATCATAATATTGAAACAAGTAAAAGTTTTTATCCGAAAATTTGTTCAACACACACCTATGAAGATAGAATAAAAACAATAAGAAATGTTAAATGTGCCGGATTTGAAGTTTGTTCTGGAGGAATTATAGGAATGGGAGAAAGTGAATTAGAAAGACTGGAAATGGCTATAGAATTGAAAAATTTGAAAGTAAACTCAATTCCTATAAATATTTTAAACCCAATTAAGGGAACACCTCTTGAAAATGTAAAGAAATTGTCATCTGAAGAAATCTTAAAAACTATTTCAATATTTAGAATTATTAATCCTAAGGCTTATATCAGATTAGCAGCAGGTAGAAGTCAATTGAATGATAAGCAGGAAGCTTCATTTAAAGCTGGGATTAATGGAATAATGATTGGTAATTTTTTAACGACACTTGGAAATGACATATTGGAGGATAAAAAAATGTTAAATGAATTAGGATATGTATTCAAATGAAAAAAGAAATTTTCATAATAGGAACTGATACAAATGTTGGGAAAACATTTGTATCAGCTCTTATAATTAAAGCCTTATTAAAATTAGAAAAAGAACCGGCGTATTATAAACCTATATCGAGTGGCTATAAATTGTTTAAAGGGGTCAATTTGCCAGAGGATTATGGTTATATTAAAAGTATTTATAATTTTAATGAAAATATAGATTTAGTATGTCCATTTAGGTTTAGGAACCCTGTTTCTCCCCATTTGGCTTCTAAAATTGAAAAAAAAGAAATAGATAAGAATATAATTATGAGTAATTATTATAAGCTTAGAGAGAAATATGATTATTTAATTGTTGAAGGCTGTGGTGGTATTGCAGTTCCATTAATAGAAACATCTTATTATGTATATAATCTTATAAAAGATTTAAAACTAAATTGTTTCTTAGTTATAAAAGCTGGAGTAGGAACAATAAATCATACATTACTTACTGTTAATTATGCCAGAAAATATAAAATAAAAATAAATGGGATAATAGTAAATAGATATAATGGTGAATTTTATGAAGATGATAATATAAAAAT
>JBDMZA010000387.1:0-3763 GCA_039770155.1 Clostridiales bacterium | reverse complement strand
TTTTATTTAGTAATAATTGTATTATTAAGTCTAAATAATTTTAAGTAACTTTAAAAATTTTCTTATGACTTTACCAACTATTTTTGAATCTTTTATAATGCAGAATAATCTTATTTAGGAAGGTTAATAACAATTTCAGTTCCCTTGTCTAATTCACTTTTAACAATTATAAAACCATTATGTAAATCAATTATTTCTTTAGCAATTGCAAGTCCTAATCCTGTTCCGCCCATTTCTCTTGATCTTGCTTTATCTACTCTGTAAAATCTCTCGAATATTCTTAATTTATCTTCTTTTGGAATGCCAATTCCATTATCTTTAATTACTAGTTCAATATATTTCTTATCTGTATTTTTTAAACTAACCTCTATGATACCATCATTTGGAGTATATTTTATTGCATTACTTAAAATATTTAAAATAACCTGTTCAATTTTATCTTCATCAATCTCTATATCAGGAATCTCTGCTTTTGCGTTAAATTTTAATTTTTGATTTTTATTTTTTGCACTCAAAGTTAATTTTTCCAGAGAACGGTTAACAATATTTTCTACATTCATTTTCTTAATTTTTATATTCATTTTTTCACTATCAAAACTCGACAATTGCAGTAAGTCTCTTACCAATCTTGCCATTCTTTCAGCTTCCATATTTATAACAGTTAAAAACTTTCTTTCTATATCTTCATTATCTAATTTACTTTCTAAAAGGGTTTCAGAATAACTTTTAATTGAAGTAAGAGGTGTTTTTAATTCATGAGAAACATTCGCAACAAATTCTTTTCTCATATTTTCTAATTTTTGTTGTTCTGTAATATCTTGTATAACTACAACTAAACCTTCAGAATGATTTTCATTATTTATAATTGTAGCATAATAAAGTCTGAAAAATTTATCTTTGTATTTTATTGTAGTTTCCTTTTTATTTATATTATTCGTATAAATTATATCATCAATTGTAATGCCAAAATCAAATTTTTTGGAAAATTCATTATATCTCAATTCAGCATTTTCATTTCCAAGCATTCTTTTTGCTGTTGGATTAATATGTATTATATCACCCACTTTATTATATGCAATTACTCCATCTGTCATGTAATTTAAAATAGTTTCTATTTTACTTTTCTCTCCTGAAATTTGGAGCAAAGTACTTTTTAATTCTAATGCCATTATATTAAATGAATCTGTAAGTTGTCCTATCTCATCATCAGATTTAACTTCAAGTAATTCTCCAAATTGTCCTGTAATAGATATACTTTTAGCTTCATTCATTAAATTTACAATTGGTACTGTAATCATTTTAGCAAATATATATCCTAAAAATATGGCTAAAACAACTGCAATAGCAGTTCCATATAAAAGTATATTACTAAATTCACTTATAACAGATTGCCACTCTTCTCTATCAGCTCTAAAATATAATATATAATCTCCATCTGATAAATGCATTAAACGAGCATAATCATAATATATTTTATCTCCTATTTCTACAGTTTTATTTTTACTACCTGTTTTTTTACCTTCTAAAACTGACATATAATTAATAGAACTCATCAATTCACTATAAAAGCTGTCTTTATCAGACCTAGCATCTGATGTAATCTCTATCTTTTGGATTTGTTTATTTACTATTGTATAACTCTTATATTGACCTGTTATTGAAAAATACAAGGCCGCACCATTTTCCCCATCTTTCGTATCCAAAATTGCTATTAATTCTTCTAATGATAAACTTTCATTATTATCATTTATATTTAAAATATAATCATTTAATTCATCAAAACCATTTTCAATTGAATTTTTAAAAACATCATAAAACTTTGATTGGACTGAGACAAATATTACAACACTAATTGACAACATCAAAACTAATGTTATTGTAATAAACATTATGACAAGTCTCCACTGCAAACTTCTCCAGAACATATTTATAAGCCTTTCATCAAAAATATTTAGAAGAACCTGAAAAATAAAATTCCAAATCTACAAAAAAAAATAGTTGATTATAATTTTTATAATCTTCAGGAGAACCTAAAAAATAATACCAAATTCTTTTCGTCTGAAGTTTGCTTAAATCGCGCGAATTCATACTCGAGAATTGGAGTTTATTTTTTGGATATCCCTTAGACACTAAAGTGATTTTATTTGAAAAATTACTTAGGAATAGTTTAAAAATATCTAAATATCTTTAAACTATTCCTAAATTCTATCTTTTACCATTCTTGCAAAAATAGTAGCCTACTCCTCTTTTTGTCATTATATACCTTGGATTTGCCGAATCTTTTTCTATTTTTTCTCTTATTCTCCTAATTGTTACATCAACGGTTCTGACATCACCAAAATATTCATAACCCCATACTTTTTCTAAAAGTACTTCTCTGGTAAAAATTTGGTCATGTTGTAAGGCTAAAAACTTAACCAATTCAAACTCTCTTACTGTAAGTTCAATAACCTTTTCATCTCTTTTAACTTCATATCTTTCAGTATCAATTATTAAATCACCACAATCTATAAGCTTTTCTACATTTGTTGTACCAGATTGTGTATTAATCCTTCTTAGATTTGCTTTAACTCTTGCTAGTAACTCTCTAGTACTAAATGGTTTAGTTATGTAATCATCAGCCCCTAATTCAAGTCCAAGTACTTTATCAACCTCTTCTTCTTTTGCAGTCAACATAAGTATTGGTGTTGAAGATGTTTTTCTGATTCTTGTGCATACCTCAAACCCATCTGCTTTGGGAAGCATAACATCTAACAAAATCAAATCTGGATTTTCATTTAGAGCCAAATTAATTCCCTGCTCCCCATCGAAAGCTTCAATTGTTTCATATCCCTCTTTGTTCAAATTAAACTTAAGTATATCTACTATATTCTTTTCATCATCAACTATAAGTATCTTTTTCGACATAACTCATTCCTCCCCGGATAAATAATAACATTTATGTCTTTCATTTGTCATTTGTATTACATTATAACACTGTTTTAAAGATTATCATATATTAATTTTCTACAAAAATACATAATTTCTAATTTGGTTTTATAATAACATATTTATTACAATTTATAAACATTCCTTTTAAATGTTGAATAATGCATAATAATAGTAAAAAGTTAGTTTTTTATAATATTAACAATAAAAAAATAATCATCAAAATATTATTTATGTAACTAAAATGTATTATTCTAAAATGCTAAAAGCTTTACAAGCGTTACATTTAATGCTATAATTTACTTGTAATGACATAACCAACAATCGACTTAATTTTATTTTATATTGCTATGTTTTATCTCAATCAATAATTTGATAATCAACATCTTATAAGAGTTATATCCAATTTTGAAACGCACTTAAAAGGGGTATATTGAGATGATGAAAAACAAAGAATTAGATACAAAGTTATCTAAAATGAATGAAAGATTAAATGAAATTATCAAAAAAAATGGTTATAACTTACAAACCAATGAGGTTATTCGTTATAGTCAAGAGATAGACAGAGTTATTGAGGTCTATGTAAAAGTTGAAAATAAATCAACTTGTCCTTTTTCAAATAATGCATTATCAGGATTTAAATCATTTGATGATTACTATCTGAAAGATGGTGATGTTTTAAGCTTTAATCAGAAACCGCTGCATTCGTCTAAATTTTTTAGGGATGATTTCAACGGAGGTGAGTGGCTGGATAGATATCCTGAAAATAATTATCTCAAGGCTCCTGTGTTCGTCCGGCAGATTTGCTGTGATACTGTCTATGAAAAAACCCTGG
>JBDMZA010000386.1:0-7548 GCA_039770155.1 Clostridiales bacterium | reverse complement strand
TCTAATTTCAAAAAAGTAATACAGTCCTCTAAACTATAAATAAAAAATACATGTATTAAATATCTTCATAAATATTTAATATTTATCATCTTATTTTTTTGCTTCTATGATATCTAAAAAATATTTTTTACTTCTTAAAATTCTCTCTAAATCATTATGAATTATTGATTATTATTTTTATTATTATCATTAAAAATCAAATTCACTAATTTCATAGGACTAATTGTTGAAATTGCATGTTTATATACAAGTTGTTGTCTTCCTTCACTGTCTAAAACAACAGTAAAATTGTCAAATCCTCTAACTAAGCCCTTTAATTGAAATCCATTTGTTAAATAGATAGTAACAGCTATATGTTCTTTCCTAACCTGATTTAAAAAAACATCCTGCAAGTTAATATTATTCTTATTCACGGGAATCCTCCTTATATCTATATATTTACTTTATTTATGAAGTTTTGCATACATCTATTCTACAAGAAAATCCCAAATGTTTCAATATAATGTTTAAATTTTCTCTATATTTTTCTTCACTTATATCATCACCAAATTCTAGCCAATTAATTTCTTTTAATCTGTTGAACCATGTCATTTGCCTTTTAGCATATCTTCTAGAATCTCTTTTAATAAGATTTATTGATTCTTCAAAAGTTAATTCATTGTTTAAATATTTAATAATATCCTTATATCCTAAAGCTTTCATAGCCGTTGTTTCACTGTCATACCCTAATTCTAATAATGTTTTTGCTTCAGCTATAAGACCTTGATCTAACATATTATCTACTCGTAAATTAATCCTATCATACAATATAGTTCTATCTAAACTTAATCCAAAAACTGTATAATCATATTTAGGAGGAATTAATTTGGATTCCTTCTGAATATCAGATATTTTTTTATTTGTAAATTCATAAACTTCCAATGCCCTAATAATTCTTTTAGTATCATTTTCATGAATTTTCTCTGCAGCCTTTATATCAATTTTCTTTAATTTATTATACAAATATAAATTACCATACTTATTGGCAAGTTCATTCAATTCATTTCTATATTCCCAATTTGTTTGAGTTTTAGAAAAATTTATATTATAAATTAAAGAATCAATATATAAACCTGTTCCTCCAACAACAATAGGAATTTTTCCTTTATTAATAACTTTACCAATATATTTTAACGCAAGTTCCTGATACTTTGCAACACTAAATTTAATATTAGGCAAAATTTCATCTATTAAATAATGTTTTATTCCATCCATTTCTTTTTTTGTCGGTTTTGCTGTTGCAATATTCAAATATTTATATATTTGCATAGAATCAGCTGAAATAATTTCTCCATTTATTAATTTCGCAAGTTCAATAGACATTTTTGTTTTACCTGAAGCTGTTGGACCTACAATCACAATAACATTTTTCATTTTATACTATCCTTTTAAACATTTTTTCTATTTCTTTTTTTGTTATTCTTATAATAACAGGTCTTCCATGTGGACATGTAAAGGGATTTTCAAGTTCAGTTAAATCTTCTATCAATTTTTTTATTTCTATTTCGCCTAACTTTTTATTTGCTTTAAGTGCTGATTTACATGCAATGTTATATAATAATTCATCTTTATAACTATTGTCAAATTTGTTTTTCATAATAGTATCTAAAACTTCAAAAAATATTTCTTTTACTGCTTCATCTATTGTTCCAGAAGGAATTGCTCTTATCATAACAGAATTAATTCCAAATTCCTCTATCTCAAAACCAATTTTAATAAATCTTTCACTATTTTCTCTTATACATATCATTTCTTTATTTGATAATTCAATAATTTCTGGACTTAAAAGCATTTGAGAAAAATTATTTAGTTTTTTTCTATTTTTTAGTTTTTCAAATAAAATCCTTTCATGAGCTGCATGTTGATCGATGAGATATAAAACCCCACTATTTTCAAGCATAATATAAGTCAAAAAAAACTGTCCTGTTATTTTTGAACCAAGCAGAATATCCTTCTCTTGTTTATACTCTTTAAACTCTTGATTTGTATCAATTTTAGATGTCTTTTCTATTTCTATTTGATTAAATTCTTTTTTATTAACTTCTATTTCTATATCTTTTGAATTATTATCTTCAATTTTTAAATTATTATCAATACTATTATTATTGTTGGAAGAATAATTTATTTTATCCATTTCAACATTTTCTGTTTTATTAATTGAATTATCATCTATTTTATTCTCTTGTTCTTTGTCCTCACTATCTATTTTACTTTCTAAGATATCATTATAAACTTTACAAACATTTATTTTTTGTGTTCTATCACTATACGAATCTATATTTTTATTCACATCATTATTTAAATCTAACTCATTTTCTAACGATTTTTCTAAATCTCTATTCTTATCTTTTCCTAGACTATCTTCTTTGTCCTTCTTGGTCAATTCATCCTTTTCATTTATAACATCATTTTTTTTAATTGAAATTTCTTCAAAAACATTACTTCTTATTAAATTATTATTTAACAAAGAATTTTTAATACTATAGTATATTGCTTTATAAATATCACTTTCATTTTTAAATCTTACTTCCATCTTTGTTGGATGCACATTTATATCAAATTCTGAAGGATCAATATTAATTTTCAAAAAAATAAAAGGGAATTTATTTTTCATAATATAAGTTTTAAATGAATTTTCAACACATGAAAAAATTAATTTGCTTTTTATTATTCTGTTATTTATATAAAATAATTGGTAATTTCTATTGGATCTAGCTATTTCAGGTTTTCCTATGAAGCCAGAAATACTACACAGTTTATCATCATATTTTAAATCAATTAAATTACTTGCAACTTGGCTTTTATAAATACTATAAATCGCACTTTTTAATTCTCCATTACCAGGAGTATGTATAATAGTTTTATTATTACTTATTAATTTAAATGATATATCAGGGTAACCTATCGCTATCTTACAAATAATATCTGAAATGTAACCAGCTTCAGTAGAATCTTTTTTCAAAAACTTATATCTTGCAGGTGTATTATAAAATAATTCTTTAACAATAAAAACAGTCCCATTGGATGCTCCCCTTTTATCAAAATTCAAAACTTTCCCACCCTCAATGCTTATAAAACCACCTAATTTACTATCTCTTAATTTTGATGTTAATTCAATTTTTGAAACTGATGCAATACTTGATAATGCCTCTCCCCTAAAACCCATTGTATTTATTTTATCAAGATCATTTGAAGATTTAATCTTACTTGTAGCATGTCTTTCAAAAGCAATTTCCAGATCATCATCATTTATTCCTACACCATCATCTGTAATACGAATGTAAGAAATTCCACCTTTTTTAATTTCTACAGAAATATTTTTTGAATTTGCATCAATTGAATTTTCAACTAATTCTTTAACTACAGATGCAGGTCTTTCAACTACTTCACCCGCTGCTATCATATTTGATGTATTTTCATCTAAAATAATTATATTCCCCATGATTATCCCTTCTTTACTCTCTTTTGTAAATCATAAATGTAGTTTAAAGCTTCAATAGGAGTAAGAACTTCAATATTTTTATTTTTAATCTCCTCAATAATATCGCTCCCATTATCTCTAATCTCTGCATTTAATTTAAACAAATCAATCTGACCTTCAATGAGTCTATTTTTTTTCTTAGATTTTATCTCTTTCTTTCCCAGATCATTATCTTCTAAATCATTTAAAATCTCTTTAGCTCTATCAATGACACTTCTTGGAACGCCTGCAAGTTTTGCAACTTCAATACCATAGCTATCATCCGCTCCACCTCTTTCTATTTTTCTTAGAAAGATTATGTCTTCTCCCTTTTCTTGAACCAGAACACAATAATTTTTTATACCCTTTATTTTATCTTCTAACTCACTTAACTCATGATAATGTGTCGCAAACAAAGTTCTCGCTCCGATTTTTTCCTTATTAACTATATATTCAATTACTGCCCATGCAATACTTAATCCGTCAAATGTACTCGTTCCTCTTCCAATTTCATCTAATATGAGCAAACTATTTTCCGTAGAATTTTCAAGAATATTTGCAACTTCAGCCATTTCTACCATAAAGGTACTCTGTCCTGATGACAAGTCATCTGATGCCCCTACACGTGTAAATATTCTATCTACAATACCAATTGTAGCATCATCAGCAGGCACAAAGCAGCCAATTTGAGCCATTAAAGTTATTAAAGCAACTTGTCTCATGTATGTAGATTTACCAGCCATATTTGGCCCTGTAATAATGGCTACTCTATTGTCTGATAAGTCTAATGTAGTATCATTGGGAACAAAAACTTCTTCCTGTAAAAAGGCTTCTACAACAGGATGTCTACCATTTACTAATTTAATAATTCCACTTTCATCTACTATTGGACATTTATAATTTTCTCGCTCTGAAACTTCTGAAAAAGAGCATATAACATCTATTTTAGACAGACTATTCGAAGTTAATTTAACCCTTTCTACTTGGGATGCTATACTATCTCGTATTCTTATAAAAATATCATATTCTAATTTTATTACCTTTTCTTCAGCTCCCAAAATTGTTTCTTCAATTTTTTTCAAATCATCTGTTATGAATCTCTCACAATTTGAAAGAGTTTGTTTTCTTATATAGTTTTTAGGAATAAGTGAAAAATATGATTTTGTAACCTCTAAAAAATATCCAAATATTCTGTTATATTTTACTTTTAAATTTTTTATTCCTGTTGCTTCTCTTTCTCTCTTTTCAAATTCTTTTATCCAATCCTTACCTTCTTTAGATGCAGTTCTATATTTATCAACTTCACTATTATAACCATCTTTAATTATATTGCCTTCTTTTATAGTTATCGGAGGCTCGTCTATTATTGATTTTTCTATTAGAAAAAATATATCATCCAATGTATCTATATTCTCTCTATTTGAAGAATTCAAGTAAGAAGCACATTCACTCATTATTTTTTTAATGTTTGGTAATTGCTTAAGGGATTCCTTAAAAGAAATCAAATCTCTACAGTTAACCTTACCCAATACAAATTTCCCCATTAATCTTTCAATATCATATACTTTTTTTAAATTATCTCTTATTTCATTTCTTATCATATATTTTTCCTTAAATTCCATAACTGCTTCTAATCTTTCATTTATATCAGAAACATTAATCAATGGTTGTTCTATCCACTTTTTAAGAAGTCTTGCTCCCATAGAAGTCTTTGTTCTATCTAAAACACCTATTAGAGAACCTTTTCTCTTTTTATCCCTTAATGTCTCTGTTAATTCTAAATTTCTTCTAGAAGAATAGTCTATTATCATATACTCTTCAAGCTTATATTGTTTGAAATTTTTAATATGATCCAAATTTACTTTTTGAGTATTTTCAAGATACCATAGTAATATACCACTTGATATTATAGAATATTCATATGTGTTATCATCATCTATAATTAAATTCTTAAAATTATTTTTTGCTCTTTCAATTAAATCACTTTTATTTATAATGTTTTTATCCACAATTGAAATATAACTATTAAACTTTTCTTTTACATGCTTATACAATGATTTATCATTTAAAAAATTCTCATTAACCAATAATTCTGAAGGATTATACCTTGATATTTCATCTATTAATTTACTTTTTGTGTTTCCATATAAAACAGAGGCAGCATAAAACTCACCTGTAGTTATTTCAGCTATTGCTATTCCATAAGAATTTTTTTCGTTATAAATTGCCATAATGTAATTATTTACTTTTTCATTTAACATAGAAGATTCAATTACCGTCCCTGGAGTAACTACTCTTACAACATCTCTTTTTACTATCCCCTTAGATGCATTTACATCTTCTACTTGCTCACATATAGCTACTTTAAATCCTTTTTCAATGAGTTTTGAAATATAATTTTCAGCAGAATGAAAAGGAATCCCACACATAGGTGCTCTTTCCTCCATCCCACAATCTCTTCCTGTTAAAGTTATCTCCAATTCTTTTGAAGCCTTAATAGCATCTTCAAAGAACATTTCATAAAAATCTCCAAGTCTAAAAAAAAGAATACAGTCTTTATACTGATTCTTTATCTCAAAATACTGTTGCATCATTGGTGTTAAGTTCATATTATATAACTCCCTTTTCTTTCAAAATCAAATAGTTCCTCGCTTCTATAGTATTTTTATTTATTAAACTATTATTATCAATAAGTTTTTTAACAACTATATTGCACGAATAAATTATCGATCTTTCTAAATTTTCAAAAGCAAGCTTTCTAAAAAAATCAATGTCCTGAAAATTTCTGTTTTCTTCTATTAAATCTGCAACATACACAATTTTTTCAAGTAATGACATATTTGCTTTTCCTGTAGTATGCCAAGATATTGCTTCTAAAATTTCATAATCATTAATATTATATTTTTGAGAAACTAATTTTGCACTTATAAGTCCATGAAAAATAAATACTGATTCATTAATATCTATAATTTTATATAATTCAAATTCATTAATATATTTTTTAAATTCACTTTTAGTTAATTCCTTTGCATAATCATGCAAAAGCCCTGCTAATTTAGCTTTTTCTACATTTCCATTATATCTTATTGCTAATTTTTCAGCTGCATTCATGACCCCAATAGAATGATTAAATCTTTTATTTGATAATCTTTCTTTTAGCTCACCTATAATAGCATTTAAATCCAATTATCACCACAACCTTATTAAGTAAGAGACTACTATTAAATAGTGTGCATTCATACTCGAGAATTAGAGTTTATTTTTTGGATATCCCTAACTTTCTATATATAAATTATTATCACAAATATATTCTAAAACACTATCTGGTACTAAGTATCTGATTGAAAATCCCTTTTGTACTCTTTCTCTAATTATAGTAGATGAAATATTAAATAATATACTTTCAAACATAAAAACTTTTAAGTTGAAGTCTTTTTTTAGCTTGTCAATTTCATCAATAACAAGTTTTTTATCATCACTTGGTCTTATAAATGTTATAAAATTACATATTTTAAACACTTCTTCGTAATCTTTCCAATTTATCAAATCTAAAATTACATCAGATCCAATAATATAATTTATTTCTGAATCGCCAAATAGTTTCTCAATTTGTCTTAAAGTATCAATAGCATATGTATACCCTTTACGTTTTATTTCAATATCTAAAACATCAAAATTTTGATTATTTTTTATAGCTTCATTAACCATTTCCAATCTATGAATGTTACATTTCTTATCTACATATTTCTTATGTGGAGGATTACCTGTGGGTATAAAGAATACTTTATCCAAATTAAAAAATTCCTTAGCTTCCTCAGAAATAATAAGATGTGCATTATGAATAGGATTAAATGTCCCTCCACAAATACCTATCTTCATTAAAATTACCTCCATTAAAAAAAATTAAAAAAATTTATAAAAATAAAATAATATCTTTATTACTTCAACTATAAGGCAGAATCAAAAAATAAACTAGTCAACTTTTTTTGAAAATTCGTTAAAGCATCGATATTTTCAGAAAAAAATTGTCTTATGAAATTTTTGATTAT
>JBDMZA010000385.1:0-6758 GCA_039770155.1 Clostridiales bacterium | reverse complement strand
CCAAAAAATAAACTCTAATTCTCGAGTATGAATTTGGTATTATTTTTTAGATTCCTATCATCAAACTTTTATAAGTCCTTGAAAACCAAGGAAGGCCAATGAAACAATAGATGCTGAAATAAGAGAAATAGGAAATCCCTTAAGGGAATCTGGTATATCTGAAAATTCAAGTCTCTCTCTAATACCTGCAAATAATACTATTGCCAATGTAAAACCAATACCTGCAAAAATTCCATATAATAATGAATTAATAAAATTAAATCCTTTTTGGTAATTTATAATACAAACACCTAAAATTGCACAATTAGTAGTTATTAATGGAAGATATACTCCTAATGAATTATATAGAGCCTTACTTGTTTTACGAATAACAATTTCTACAAATTGCACCAGTGAAGCGATCACTAGAATAAAACTAATAGTTTGCAAATATTCAATTTTAAGTGGTTCTAATAATAAATTTTGTATTAACCATGTTACCATTGAGGCAATTGCCATAACAAAAGTTACTGCAACACCCATTCCAAAAGCTGTATTTATTTTTTTAGAAACTCCCAGAAAAGGACAAACACCTAAAAATTTTACCAATACAAAATTTTCGATTAAAACAGCTGATAAAAATGCTGTCATTACATTTTGAATCATGTTAAACTCTCCTTCTCATCAGTATTAAACATTTTTCTACATTTACCGTCACAACTGGAACATCCTGTTGTTCTTACTTTTACTGAACTAAATTTGTTTACTAATCCGATTAAAATTCCATAGACTAAAAATCCACCTGGAGGCAAAATAAATGCTAAAGAAGGATTAACAGCACCTTTTAAAAAGTCAATTTCAAAGATACTTCCATTTCCCAAAATTTCTCTTATACTTCCCATTACAACAAGTGCCAAAGTAAATCCCATACCCATACCTAAACCATCTGCTACAGAACTTGTTACTGTATTTTTAGAAGCAAAAGTTTCAGCTCTTGCTAATATTATGCAGTTTACTACTATTAGCGGAATAAATATTCCAAGGGATTCATTAAGAGAAGGTAAATAGGCTTTTAAAAGCATTTGAACAAGTGTTACAAATCCTGCAATTATAGTAATATAAGCAGGTATTCTAACTTTAGAAGGTATAAATTTTCTTAATAAAGAAATAACAAAATTTGAACCTGTTAAAACTACTGCTGTGGAAACTCCCATACCTAATCCATTAGTAGCTGATGTAGTTACAGCTAAAATTGGACAGCAGCCAAGAACAAGTCTTAGAGCTGGATTTTCATCTATTATTCCATTTTTAAATATTTTAAATAATGACATTATTTAGAGCCTCCTTTTTCAAGAAGAATATTTCCAAGATCTGATGCAGCCTGGACAGCATCTGTTACAGCAGTTGATGTTATAGTAGCACCACTTATAGATTCTATTTCATTATCTGATTTAGCAGAGGTTTTTACAACTTCAAATACTTCGTCAATACTTTTCTTAAAATACTGTTTCAAAAAATTTTCATCAGAAGCTTTAAGTCCAAGTCCTGGAGTTTCATTACTTTCACCTATAATAACTCCACTAATTTTCTGCTTTAAATCAATACCTATAGTTATTTTTATATCACCTGCATAACCACTTGGAATAACTTCAAAAACATATCCTGATAGTTCATTTTTATTGTATGCAGAATATACTTCATTTATTATTTTACTTTGGTCTTCATTTTTCCAATCTTTTACTTTCTTAAAAGAATTGGCATTATCCATTACTTTAATTCTTTGTTCTTTTGATTTTTCTTCAGCCATTGAGGCAATTGTGTTTTTTGTTAAACTATTTACAAAAGATAGGGAAAGCGCTACAAAAAAACAAATTATAAATAATGCTATAGTTGGTTTTATCATTTCACGCATGTTTTTTAACCTCCCCAAAACTTTTAGGTATAAGATATCTGTCTATTAGTGGTACAACTAAATTCATTAATAAAATTGAATATGATACACCTTCAGGATAACCACCATATAAACGTATTATAACAGTTAATAATCCACATCCTACTCCCATAATTATTCTTCCATTCTTAGTAACAGGAGATGTAGTATAATCAGTTGCCATAAAAAATGCTCCTAAAATTAGTCCACCAGCGAATATATGATATATAAAATTTCCACTAAATAAAACTTCTCCACCAAGAATCCATGTTAATAAAGCTACTGTACCTATATAAGATATTGGTATATCTATAGAGATTACTTTTTTAATAATAAGATAAGCAGCACCTATTAGTAAAGCAAAAGCTGAGGTTTCTCCTATACAACCTCCAACATTACCTGTAAACAAGTCCATTATATTAGGTAATGTGTCTCCAGATGTACCATTGCTTTTAATTAATTCAAGAGGTGTTGCAGAAGTTACCGAATCTAATTTTGATGAAGGATTTTTCCAAGAAGTCATCTCGACAGGCCAAGAAGCCATCATAAATGCTCTTGCGGCTAAAGCAGGATTTATAAAATTATGACCAAGTCCTCCAAAAAGTTGTTTTGCAACTATAATTGCAAAAATACCTCCAATAATTGCGATCCATAAAGGTATCTCAGGTGGTAAATTGAAAGCTAATAAAACACCGGTTACAAGTGCACTTAAATCAGATAAAGTACTTTCTTTTTTCAGTATTTTGTTAAAAATAAATTCAGAACCAATACATGAAAGTGAAGTAACTATAATTACTAAAAGTGCATCTATTCCAAAAAAATATATTGATGCTAAGGCTGCTGGAGTGAGTGCTATAAGTACATCTAACATAATTTTGTTAGTTTTTGTTGTATTTTTTATGTGTGGTGATGAGCCAGCCAGAAGATTGATCTGCATCTTTTTCCTCCTTAATTTCTATAGTTATATTCCCCAGATCTTTTTAGATCTCGAGATATTCAAAAAATATTATTCTCGAATAATTAATCATTGGACTGCTAATTAGGGATATCCAAAAAATAAACTCTAATTCTCGAGTATGAATTCGCGTGATTTAAGCGAACTTCAGACGAAAAGAATTTGGTATTATTTTTTGATTCTACCTTACTCTGTGCTTGACTGTTTGTAAATGCAAACTAGTACTAGTGATTATAAGACGAGAAGAATGCGACATTATTTTTTAATTTTTCTCATTTCTGCTTTTGCATATCTTATTGATTGTACAAGATTTCTAGAAGCCGGGCAAATATATGAACAACATCCGCATTCTATACAATCATTAATATTGTATTTTGAAGTATCCTCAATTAAACCTTTTTCTACATTGATATTTATGTATAGAGGCAATAAGTTCATAGGACAAACATCTACACATTTTCCACACCTAATACAAACACTTTCTTTATCTATAGAAACTTCATTTTTAGTAAGTGCAAGTAGGGCATTTGTTTGTTTAATAACAGTATTTTCTAAAGAAAATTGAGATACTCCCATCATAGGACCACCCATTATTATTTTTGTTGGATTCTCTTTAAATCCCCCACAGTAATCAAATACATCCTGTAACGAAGTACCAATAAGTACTTTTAAATTCATTGGATTTGAAATAGCATTTCCAGCAACAGTTACTTTTTTGCTAATTAGAGGCATGCCTGTTTTAATATATGAATCTAAAAATGATAATGTGTTAATATTTTGCACAAGAACTCCTACATCTATTGGTAATCCTCCTGTGGAAACTTTTCTTCCTGTTACAGCATAAATTAATTGTTTTTCACCACCTTGGGGATATCTAGTCTTTAATGAAACTACAGATATATTTTCATCAGATTTTACAAGATCAGATAATATTTGAATTGCTTTTGGCTTGTTAGACTCGATTCCAATGAGCACTTTTCTTACCTGTGTTAATTCCATAACAATTTTAATCCCTTCTACTATTGCTTTGGGATTTTCAATCATTTCTCTATAATCAGATGTTATATATGGCTCACATTCTGCAGCGTTTACAACTAATGTATCAAGTTTTTTATTCTTAACTGGGGATAATTTAACAAAGGTAGGAAATCCTGCCCCTCCAAGACCAACAATCCCAGATTCTTTTATCAGTTTCAATAATTCCATATTTCCAAGAGTTCTATTTGGAATATCTACTTTATAAGGTAATTGTTCACCATCTGTTTTTATTTCAACAGAGACAACATCAAATCCACCTGAATAAAGCATTGGCTTAATGTTTGTTACAATACCTGAAACGCTTGAATGTACAGGAGATGAGATAAAAGAGTCTGAATCACCAATTTTTTGACCTACCAGAACTTTATCACCTTTTTTAACAGTAGGATAACACTCCTTGCCTATATGTTGTAACATTGGAATATTGATTTTTTCAGGAACAGGCATTTCTACAGTTTCCATATTGAAAGTGTTTTTTCTATGTGGTGGTTTAATTCCTCCCTTGAAAAATTTTACTGGTTTTATCAAAATAAATCTCCTTTTCTAAATTTACTTATTATTTTCTTTCAATATTGATTTTAACATATTTAAATTGTTTAAGTATATCCAAATAATTATTTAAAATCAATAATTGCAGATAAATATAAAATATTAGAATATAGGTAAATATATCTGATATAATTTTTTAAAAAAGTTAAACATATTGGCAAATGATTACTAGATTGACAATATGTTTATTTTTTGGCTATCTCTAAGCACAATTATGATTTATTTTCAAGTATTTTTACATCCTTTGAATCTATAATTATTTCATTACTGAATTCTTCATCTGTAAGTAAATCAATATATTTTTTATCATCGAGACTTATTCTAGATTTAGTATTATTATGATTTAATATAAAGGTATAAACTTTTGAGCCTTTTTTTCTTTGAGTAATTTCTAAGCCTTCATCTGCAGTAAAAGGTGTTTTAATATCTATTTTAGAGAATAAATCAGTGAAAAAGTCTTTTAAGAAATCTTCTTCAGGATCAGAAGCAATATAGTAAGCAACACCTTTACCAAATTGGTTTTTAGTTAATACAGGCATTCCTTTATAAAAATCATTACCATATTCAGCTAGTGCTTTTGCATTTTCAAGGTGCAAAATATCACATATTGTGTTGCAGGTATAACTTTTTTTAAAACCGATAAGTTTTTCATTAATTAGCATTGTGTTGTTTTCAGTTGGTAGTATTGCATCAATTTCTTCAACCCATATACCAAGTAGTTTTCTCAATTCGCCAGGATAACCTTTTGTTGTTACTAAATCATTTTCATCAACGAGACCGCTGAAAAATGTTGTTATGAATGTACCACCATTATTTACATAAGACTCAAGTAATTTTGATACATTTTCTTTAATCATATATAAAACAGGGGAAATTATAACATCATAATTTTCAAATTTATCTTCAAGACTTATAATGTCTACAGATATATTCATATTGTGAATTGTTTTATAATATTTTTCTATTTGATTTATATAGTTTAAATGAATTGTTAAGCCACTTGAATATTCAACTGCCCACCAATTTTCCCAATCTATTAATATAGCTACTTTTGAATATATTCTAGAACCAGAGATTTTGTCACCAAGTTTAGTTAACTCTTTTCCAAGGTGGGAACACTCACGAAAAACTCTTGTATTTTCATGACCAACATGATCTATGACAGCACCATGTAATTTTTCACATGCGCCTAATGATCTTCTTAATTGAAAAAACATAACTGTTTCTGAACCATGAGCAATAGCTTGATAACTTTGAAGTCTCATTACTCCTGGTTTTTTTAATGAGTTAACAGGCTGCCAATTTACTTGACTTGGTGATTGTTCCATAAACATAAAAGGTTCACCATTTTTTAATCCTCTCATCAAGGAATGCTTTAGTGCAGCAATACTTGAATCTTCATTTGGATAAGGATAATTGTCTAAAGAGATTATATCCATTTTTTTTGACCATTTTTGGTAATTAAGAGGTTTGAAAAATCCCATTAAATTTGTTGTAATAGGAATATTAGGAGTGAGTTTTTTTATTGCATTATACTCGCCTAAATAACATTCAAATACTGAATCTGACATAAATCTTTTGTAATCAAGGGCCATTCCTTGAAAAGCAGTAATATCCCTGTCATGTCCAGAGAAGGTATCACGACCCATTTCTGTTAAGTTTGATACTGAGTCTATTTCATCCCAACTATATATTGTATGTCCCCAAAAGTTCATATTCCATTTTTTATTAACTTCTTCAACATTTTTATATTTTTGTTTGAGCCACTTTCTAAATGCCTTTGCACAATTTTCACAGTAACAGATATTTATGTACTCATTTCCAATATGCCAAACTAATAAAGAAGGATTATTTTTATATCTTTCTGATAATTTAGTTGCTAAACGTACTGAAAATTTTCTGTAATTTTTACTATTTGGACAAAAATTTGTTCTGCCTCCATGTTTTCGCTTAATTCCATTTATATCAACAGGTAGAACATCAGGAAATTTTTTTGACATCCAAGAAGGCTGTGCAGCTGTTGAGGTTGCACAACAAACTTTAATATTATTTGAAGCCATTTTTTCCATAATTTTATCAAGCCATCCAAAATTATATGAATCTTCTGAAGGCTGTAATTTTGCCCAACTAAATACTGGTAATGTTACAATATCAATATTTGCTAATTTAAAAAGTCGTATGTCTTCATCCCATATGCTTTCAGACCATTGATCTGGGTTGTAATCTCCACCATACATGATTTTGGGAAATTGATACATATTATTCCTCCTTGAATTAATTTTATTATAATAATATAACTATTTTATT
>JBDMZA010000384.1:0-3328 GCA_039770155.1 Clostridiales bacterium | reverse complement strand
TTTGAGTTTATTTTTTGGATATCCCTATGTACAGCAGAATCAAAAATAAACCTTCAACATTTTTAAAAATCCATTAAATCTATATTTTTGGAAAAAAGTTGTACATTTTTTTGTTATTACCATATTGTTATTATCGTTTTGTTAATAACTATCTATCATTATCATTTTATTGTTATTCCTTATAATTGTCAACTGTTTTTTTAGAATATTTTGCTCACCAATTCAACCTGCTATTATTAATTATTAATTTCTATGATTTAAGAAAATTTCAGACAAAAAGAATTTCGATATTAATAGTTGATTTTAAAGTCCTTATTTGAAGCTATTTGCTTTGATATGGTATAATTATAATAAATATGGTAAAACCCTCTTAGGATAGCCTAAAAAATAATATCCGATTCTTGTCGCCTGAAATTCGCTTGAATCGTACGAATTCATTCTCGAGAATACGAATTTATTTTTTGCCAATCCCTTAATAGTTGTTAATTCAATCTAAATGAGGAGAGTGTTACAAATAAACAAATACCTATAATAAAATGATTGAAAATTAGGAGTAGATTATTATGGAAGAAAATAATATAAAAAATATTATTTCTGCACAAAGAAAATATTTTGATTCTGGAGATACAAGAAACATAGATTACAGAATAAAAAATTTAGAGAAACTTAAAACTTTAATATTAGAAAATGAAGACTTAATATATCAAGCTTTAAAAAAAGATTTAGGAAGAGATTCTTTTGATAGTTTTACTGCAGAAGTTTCCTTTATGATAAACGATCTTGATTATATAAAAAAGAGATTAAAAAAATGGGCTATGCCTAAAAAAGTAAGCACCAACCTACTAAATCAAATCGGCAAAAGTTATATATACAACGATTCTTATGGTTGTGTTTTAATAATAGGTCCATGGAATTATCCATTTCAATTAACTATAAATCCTTTAATAGGTGCTATAGCTGCTGGAAACTGTGCTATCATCAAACCTTCTGAATTATCTCCCTCTTGTTCTAAAGTAATAACAGATATTATAAATAATAACTTCTCAAACAACTATTTACATGTTATTGAAGGTGATGCAGATACATCTAAAAAACTTCTTTTGCAAAAATGGGATTTTATATTTTTTACAGGAAGTACCTTGGTTGGCAAAAAAGTAATGGAGGCTGCTGCCAAAAATTTAACACCTTTAGCACTAGAATTAGGAGGAAAAAACCCATGTATTGTTGATGATACAACTGATATAGATTTATCTGCCAAAAGAATAACTTGGGGTAAATTCTTTAACCTAGGTCAGACATGTATAGCCCCTGACTATATACTTGTTAAAGAATCTGTTAAAGATAAATTAGTAAAATCATTAATAGATAAAATCAAAGATTTTTATAACAGTAATAACTATGGTAAAATTATAAATATAAATCACTTTGACAGGTTAAAGGGCAGTTTAGAAAGCTCTAAAATTATATATGGTGGTAAAACAAATGAAAAAGACCTATATATTTCCCCAACATTATTAGAAGATGTTCCAAAAAAATCAGTTTTATATAATGATGAAATATTTGGACCTCTACTACCTATCTTTTCTTATAAAGAAAACACTGAAGTAATAAGTTTTATAAAAAATAAAAATAAACCTCTTGTAATATATATTTTTTCTAAAAACACTAAATTTTGTGATAGTATAATTGAGAATACATCATCGGGTAGTATAAGTATTAATGATACATTAATGTTTATAACAAATCATAAATTACCTTTTGGAGGTATTGAAAGTAGTGGAATAGGAAGTTATCATGGAAAGTTTAGTTTCGATTGTTTTTCTCATAAAAAGTCCATAACAAAAAAGGGTTTTTTCCCTGAAATAAGTGTTCGTTATCCTCCTTATAATAAAACACTTTCCCAATACAAAAAACTATTACAATTTTTTAAATAAACAATAAAATTGTTAGGCAGGTGATTTTATGGAAATTATATTAATTATAAATATAATAGTAATTATTCTAAGTATTATATCAATTATATTACTTTTATATAAAATACCATATATAAGTAATGATGTTGTGCTAAAAGATGATGAATTAAAAATTTCTGTTATTATCCCTGCACGAAATGAAGAATTTAGAATATCAACACTTTTAGAATCATTGAATAAACAAAATTTTAAAAATTTTGAACTTATTGTTGTAGATGATAGCTCAGAAGATAAAACTTCTGTATTATCCAAAAATCATGGTGCAAAAGTTATAAACTTAAAAAAACTCCCAAAGGGGTGGACAGGCAAAACCTGGGCATGTTGGAATGGTGCTTTAGCAGCCAAAGGGACTATTTTAATATTTTTAGATGCAGATACAAAATTAAATAAAAATGGCTTAGAAAATATGATATCTGAATTTCTACTAAATTACAAAGAAGGTGCATTATCTATACAACCACATCACAGTGTAAAAAAACTTTATGAAAATTTTTCTGTAATTTTCAATATTGTTGTGATGATTGGCATGAATGTTTTTTCATTATTTGGTAATAAATTAAAACCAAAGGGGTCATTTGGTTCCTGTCTTATAATAGGTAAAAATGCTTACTTAAAAATCGGTGGTCATAAGGCTGTTAATACAGAAATTCTAGAAGATATGGCAATAGGAATAAATTTACTGAAAAACAAACTTCCCTTGGGCTGTATAAGTGGTAAAGGAACTATTTCATTTAAAATGTATTCTGAGGGTATTGGAGAATTAATTAATGGTTGGAGTAAAAATTTTGCCTCAGGTGCCAAATATACTTCCAAATTAAATACCCTTCTTTTATCAATTTGGTTTACAGGTGGTATATGTAGTATAATTTTATTATTTATAGCAATATTTTCACAATCAATTTTATTAATAGTTTCAAGTATAATTTTCTACTTAATTTACGCATTAGTATTTATATTAAAAGGAAGATCCATTGGAGATTTTAATATATTTTTTCTTTTTATGTTTCCAATTCCATTAATTTTTTTCATAATAATATTTTTAAGATCAATATTATTAGTTAAATTCAAACATAATGTAGATTGGAAAGGTAGAAAAATAGATTTATAAAATGGACATCTAAATATCTAATTGTTTTAGGTAAATATAAACTTTGATTTAATTTAAAAGAATAGTATAATATCAATGTAAAATACGTTGTTTTTAATAAGCATTTCTTGTAATGTATGTCTTTTTTTTCTGAATACAAGTTATAATCGCACAGCCATAATATTTTTCAAAAGCTCGTTAATTTTATTAAATCATAAGGAGTTTTTATCATGAACAACAATTGGAATTGTGTAGAACCAAAATTTAA
>JBDMZA010000383.1:0-3601 GCA_039770155.1 Clostridiales bacterium | reverse complement strand
TTCGCTTAAATCATGCAAATTCATACTCGAGAATTAGAGTTTATTTTTTGGATATCTCTAAGTTTAATCTTTCTTATAAAATATTATAGTTAAAAACATAGTATTTTAAATTATACTAATTTTAATTTTTATATCTTTAACTGTCAAACTTTAAATTTAAAATAAATTACAAAAAATATTTATATATGAATATAATGTCAAAAATATTAAAACAGATTATTTAAACCTTATTCTATGGACAATCAGTACTTAATTTGTTACAATTTGATATATAAATTTAGTAATGTAATTTTGTTTTTAGCGATATTATCTCCAAATAAACACATTATTATAGTATTAATAAAAAACTTATTTCACTATAAATCAAGGAGACACTTATATGGATATATTAGAACGTATAGAATATACTATTTATATTTTTCCAGGAATTATCTTAGGTTTTATTGTTCATGAATTTGCTCATGCGTTAATAGCGCATAAACTAGGTGATCCAACGCCTAAAGAACAAAACAAATTAAACTTAAAACCTAATACTCATATTGATCTTATTGGAATTTTTATGATAATAATTTTAGGATTTGGCTGGGCAAAACCTGTAGAAACTAATCCAAATTATTTAAAAAAGCCAAGACTTCATACAATACTAATTTCAATTGCAGGTCCATTTTCAAATTTATTTTTAGCAATATTTTTATGTGCCTCATTAAGTTTTTTACAGTTCTATCAAATAATTAACTTTGAAACACTATCACTAGCAAATGATTCACCAGCTTTTAATTGGTTTTTTTATTTACTAACAATATTTATATTACATGCTGTGCATATAAATGTAATGTTATTTATGTTTAATTTATTACCATTTCCCCCTTTAGATGGATTTCATGTTGTTGAAAATTTGTTACCATCGAGTTTTTACAAAATATTAGCTTTTCTTCATAAATATGGTTTTATAATTTTAATATTATTATTAGTAGTTTTTTCAAGTTATTTTTTACCATATATTGATTCATTTACTAATTTTTTATTTAATATTTTTAATATAGATGTAACTAAATGATTAAGAAAAGCATGCTCATTAATTATAAAATTTGAGCATGCTATAAAAAACAATGAAATTTATAAATTAATTCTTCTGTATATCAGGCTAAAAAAATAAATTTATTTTAAATAAATATATATTAATCTTCAATAAAAACATCATTTCTAATAAATATCTTCATAATCTTCTCTTTTAACAATTACTCTTAAATTTCCATCTTTAACAAGAATAATAGGTGGTTTAGGTATCATGTTTTAGTTATTTGCCATTGAATAATTAAATCCATGTGCTTTATTTTTTAATATTCATTTTTAATCCAAGCTAAATATTTTATATTTTTAGTTATTTTTTAGTATATTAAAAAATAAAATAAAACAAAAGTTATTAACTTTTTATACAAATTAATATTTTATTCCTACTTTATAAACTTCTTTTAAAAACTTATAACTATCTATATCTCTGACCTCAACATCAAATTTTTTCTCAAAATATCTTTTCAACTCTAATTCTAAATCCTTAACATTAGTTCCAATTTCATTGTATCTACTTATAAAATCTTTCAAAATCCTATATTCTTTACCATTTATTCTAAAAGCAATTTTTTTACTTCTCTCTAAATCATCTTTATGACTTTCTTCAATGTTTTGAAGTAATATTAATTTAGATTTAATATCTCTTTTTTCAATTTTTACAACAACTGTATTTGATAAATAATCACCAAATCTCTTATTCTTTTTATTTAGTAAAATAAAAATTCCGTCAACTAAATACAAAATTGGCAGTAAGTACGCAGCTCTTATAATATTTCGTAAAAATGAATCCAATATATTTATAGGATTTCCATTTTCTTTTATAACTTTAAGTCCTAAAACAAATTTTCCAGGTGATCTTCCTAACAAAACAATATCAAAAAATACAAAATATCCAAACATTACAATCAGAATAATTATGAATAAAATACTATTATATAAAGAAAACAAATCAAATATCATAATACTTTTAATATAATCCTCAAAAAGTATTATTGGAACATAAAATAAACAAATTATAATAAATTGCAAAACATGATCAACAAATACTGATATAAATCTAGAGCCAAGACCTGCTAATTCATATTCAATATAAACATTTTCAGGAGTCAATATACTTAAAACATTTTTCATAGTTGTTCTCCCCAATATTATTAAATTTTATACATCTTATTTCTATCTATTGTATCAAATTTTTATTTTTGTTAAAATTATATTTATAGAATATAATAAAAATTAAGGAAAATCTTTATGAATGAAAAAAAATTTATAAAAAATAATATCCATAAATGGAAATCCTTCGAATCAACTCTTATGAAACTAACTTCAAGAGGTTTTTTAAATTTTGATAATAATGAACTTGAAAATTTCATTGGTAATTATCATATTATTTGTGGAAATTTATCATATTCAAGAACTAATTATAAAAATTCTGATACAACAATTTTTCTAAATAATCTCGTTGCAACTGCTCATAGTTACATATACTTAAAAAAACCTTCTAAACTAAAAAGTACATATATCTTTTTTACAAAAGAATTTCCTTTACTTATTTTAGAAATGAAATATTATTTTTTAATATCATTTTTAATATTTTTTTCAGGTTTTTTAATTAGTTTTATATTTACCTTTGAAAATCCTGATTATTCACTTGCATTTATTCCAGAAAAATATGCCTCTATTGATTTTTCTAAAAGCAAAGTAGATATAACACTTTCAAATGCTGCTTTTGCGAGTAATGTACTTACAAACAACATAAAAGTAGGTATATTTGCTTTTTCTCTTGGAATAACTTTAGGAATAGGTACAACTTGGATATTAATCAAAAATTCTTTTGTATTTGGTAGTCTAGCAGCTTTAGCATTTAAACAAAACCTTAATTTGATTTTTTGGTCTCAAGTTTTACCTCATGGAATTTTAGAAATTTTTTCAATACTTATATGTGGTACTTCAGGTCTTATCATGGGTTATTCATTAATAAATCCTGGAGAATATTCTAGAAAAAATTCACTTATTCATAAGGGTAAAATAGCTATTAAACTAACTTTAGGTACTATACCTATTTTTATAATTGCAGCATTAGTAGAAGGTTTTATAACCACAAACAAATGGTCTGATCCAACTAAAATAGCATTTTCAATTTTTACTTTAATACTTATCTTTGCTTATATCTTTATACCAAGTAAAATTCATAGTAAGGAGAACCTAAAAAATAAAAAAAATATCTCTACATTTTAAAATAATAAATCATACGATTTTAGTAATTCTCAGATTTTAAAAATGTGATATTATTTTTTAGAGTTTCCTCTATTTTACGTAATGTTAAAATTTTTGACTTGATCTCATTTGTAAATACTTATTAATTAGTTCAATTGATAATTTACCAGGTTCAATATCCAAACACTTAATTCCCATATTTTGCAATATCCTTTTAGAATTCTCTCTTTCATTACTAATTTTAATTGCTGATGCTTTTAAAAAAATATCTTCTTTGTTTGTAACATATTTATTAATGATATTTTCTATTCTTATG
>JBDMZA010000382.1:0-2854 GCA_039770155.1 Clostridiales bacterium | reverse complement strand
GTAAAATTAATGTCAAAATTTAAATTTATTGAAACAGGAATAGAAGATTTATTTATTATAGAACCCAGTGTATTTGGAGATAAAAGAGGATTTTTTTTAGAAACATATAATTTTGAAGATTTTAAAGAGGCAGGACTTAATATGAATTTTGTACAGGATAATTTTTCTTATTCTTCAAAAGGAGTGTTAAGGGGAATGCATTTTCAACATAAATATCCTCAAGGAAAGCTAGTTAGAGCAGTACAGGGAGAAATATATGATGTTGGTGTGGATTTGAGAAAAAACTCAAAAACTTTTGGTAAATGGTTTGGAGTTATATTGTCAGAGGAAAATAAAAGAATGTTTTATGTTCCAGAAGGATTTGCACATGGGTTTTTAGTAATATCTGAATTTGCAAGTTTTGCGTATAAATGTACTAATTATTATCATCCTGAGGATGAAGTGGGTTTCATATGGAATGACAGTAAAATAAATATAGATTGGCATTTAGAAAAAGAAGAAATTCCTACATTATCAAAAAAAGATGAAATATTATTGAGATTTTCAGAAATAGAAGATAAATTATTTTAGGAGAATAAAAATAAATTAGTCAATATTTGGTTAATCTATAAATTATTTTTTTAATTCTTCTATAATTTGATTTATTTTGTGAGGTGTTTAAAATTGTTTAAAGTAATTTCAAGGCAAGTAATGATTTTTTTTGATTTTTTATTAGATGTTTTAAGAAATAGAAAGCTTATTTTTGATTTAACAAAGAGGGATTTTAAAGTTAGATATTTAGGCTCATATTTAGGAATTATGTGGGCTTTTTTGCAACCATTAGTAACTATACTAGTTATGTGGTTTGTATTTGAAAATGGTCTTAAACCTGGAGGTAGTGATGCTAAAACTGTAGATCCAACAGCACTATTTTTGATTTCAGGTATGATTCCCTGGTTTTTTATTTCGGATTCTATAAATTGTGCTACAGCATCTGTTTTAGACAATACTTTTTTAGTAAAAAAAGTTGTTTTTAGAGTTACGATACTTCCTATAATAAAAGTTTTATCAGCATATACAGTACATGCGTTTTTTACTTTGGTTATTTTCATAGTATTAATATTATATGGATATTATCCAAATCTTTATTGGTTACAGCTTATATACTATCAAATTGCTTTGTGGATTCTATTACTTGGTATTTCATGGTTTACTTCTTCGGTAATAGTATTTATAAGAGATTTTGGCCAGATTGTGGGAGTTGTATTACAAGTACTCTTTTGGGCTACACCAATTATTTGGAAAACCTCTGATATTACAGCACCAGATTTTATGATAATGCTGTTAAAAGCAAATCCTTTTTATTATATTGTAGATGGTTACAGGACTTCACTTTTAACAGAAAAAGTATTAATTTGGGATGATCCTTGGTATTTCTTGTATTATTGGATTTTTACAATAATTGTGTTTATAGGTGGAGCATATGTATTTAAGAGATTAAGACCACATTTTGCAGATGTAATTTAAGAGAAAATAGTAACTTGTTTTTTTGATTATAAAATGTTTTAGTGAATCATCTGTTTGAAGCTATTTGTTTTGATATGTGATTATGTATTTGAAAATTTGGATTTATTTTTTGTTATTAGGAGTGTTTGATATGATGGAAGAATTAGCTATTGAAGTAAATAATATAACAAAGATTTATAAACTCTATGAAAAACCTATAGATAGACTTAAAGAGACTTTTCATCCCAGAAGAAGAAAGTATAATACTAATTTTTATGCATTAAAGGATGTCAATTTTAGTGTGAATGAAGGAGATACAATAGGTATTATTGGTAAGAATGGTTCAGGGAAGTCTACTTTGTTAAAATTGATTACAGGTGTTTTGACACCATCCGCAGGAAATGTGAAGAAAAAAGGTGTTGTTTCAGCACTACTAGAGTTGGGAGCTGGTTTTAATCCTGAAATGACTGGAATAGAGAATATCTATATGAATGGAACATTAATGGGATATTCAAGAGAAGAGATGGAGAAAAAAATTGATAAAATTTTAGAGTTTGCAGATATTGGAGAGTTTATTTATCAACAAGTTAAAACATATTCAAGTGGTATGTTTGTACGATTAGCGTTTTCAGTGGCTATTAGTGTTGATCCTGATATATTTATTATAGATGAAGCTCTTTCGGTTGGAGATATGTATTTTCAATTAAAATGTGTTAATAAAATAAAGGAATTAAAGAAGGAAGGTAAGACAATTATATTTGTTTCTCATGATATATATACAATAAGAAATATATGTAGTACAGTACTATGGTTTAATGAAGGAAGCCTTGTAATGAATGGGAATTGTGAAGATGTTATTGACAGTTATGAAAAGTTTATGAAAAAAGCTGATTTCGTTAAGGTAATAGATAACAAAAAAGAAAATATAGAAACAAAAATTGAAAGAAACCCAAAAATAATTTTAGAAATTGAAGATGTGAGATTTTTAAATAAAGAAAATGTCGAGACTAAAGAGTTTGAAAATGGTGATGATATTTTAGTTGAAGTAAAATATGAAATATTCAAAGAGATAGAAAATATTGTAGCAGGAATTGCTATTTTTGATTCATTGGGAAGTTATGTTTGTGGATTGAATACTAAATTGGATGAATTTAAGATAGAAAATGCTATTGGAAAACATAAGTTTATTTTAACATATAATAATATAAAATTGCTCACAGGAATTTATTATATTGATATTGGTTTTTATGAAGATACTGCTGTGGCAAAGCTTGACTATAAAGCCAAATATAAATCTTTTGTAATGAATTCAAAATATAGTGCAGAAGGATTATTTTTATTAGATCATGAATGGCATAGTGAAAGTATT
>JBDMZA010000381.1:0-3935 GCA_039770155.1 Clostridiales bacterium | reverse complement strand
TGGTCTCCTTAGCAAAAGAGACATCGCTCTATATGCAACAGCATGTTTTGAAAGATCATCATAAACAATAAGAACATCTTTATGATCATTGTACAAAAACTCCTCTGCCATTGCACTACCGGCATAAGGAGCTATATATTGAATAGTTGATTTATCACTTGCTGTTGATGAAACTACTATTGTATACTCCATTGCATTAAAACTTTCAAGTGTGTGTACTATATTTGCAATTGTAGAAGCTTTTTGACCTATCGAAACATAAATACAAATTACATCTTGACCTTTTTGATTAATTATAGTGTCAATGGCGATAGCGGTCTTACCTGTTTGTCTATCACCAATAATTAATTCTCTTTGACCTCTTCCAATTGGTATCATAGAATCAATAGCCATTATACCTGTTTGAAGAGGTGTATCAACTGATTGTCTTTCAATTACACCAGGAGCTATAAATTCCATTGGTCTAGTTTTATCTGATTTTATTGGACCTTTATCATCAATTGGTTCACCTAAAGGATTAACAACTCTTCCTATTAGAGCTTCTCCAACAGGAATATTAACTGTTTTATTAGTCCTTTTGACAGATGTTCCTTCTTTTATTTCTTTTTCAGAGCCAAATAAAACACAACCCACATTATCTTCTTCAAGATTTAAAGCCATTCCAAAAGTTCCATTTTCAAACTCAAGCATTTCACCATACATACAGTTTTCCAAACCGAAAATTCGTGCAATACCATCACCAGATTGGATAACATATCCAACATCTTCAGCTTGGGTTTTAACTTCATAATTTTCAATTTGTTTTTTTATAATTGAACTGATTTCTTCAGGTTTCAAGTTCATTTATTATCACCTCGTTCTTAAAAAATAAGGAAAGCAATTAAGTAAATTTTAAACTATTTTTTAAATTTAATAATTGACCTTTAATTGAATTATCATATATTTTATCACCAACAATAATTTTTACCCCACCAATTAAACTTTTATCAATTTTAGAATTTGATTTAATATTACTAGTGTTACAAATTTTTTTGAATTTAGTTTCTATTTTTTTTGTTTGATCAAGGGTAAGTTTTTCAGAAGAAATTATTTCTATATCCATTATATTTTTTGCTTTATTTGACAAAATAATGTATTCGTTTAATATTGTAGGTAAGATATTAATTCTTCCTTTATCAATAAGTAAATGAATAAAATTAATAAACTTCTTATCAAATTTTTTTGCTAAAACTTTTGTCATAACCTCTTTTTTATCAATGTTTTTCACCTTGGGTGAATTTAAAAATAATTTTAAATCATCACATGATTTGTAAATACTAACAACATTTTTTAAATTATTTAAAGATTTATCTATCCATACTTTTCTATCAGATAGCTTTAATAGTGCTTCAGCATATCTTCGCTCAACTAGTGGCATCAATACCACCATCCTCTTCTATGAATTTTGATACTAAATTTTTATTTTTAGTAGTATCCATATTTGAACTAATAAGTTTAGAAGCTGTTTTTATTGTTAATTCTGTAACATAATTTTTTACTTCAGATATCATTTGATCTCTTTCATGTTTCGTTTCGATATGTGCTTTCTCAACAATTTTTTCTGCTTCAAATTTAGCACTTTTTAAAATTTCTTGGTACTCTTTTTCAGCACGATTTTTAGCATCTTGTATGATATCTATAGATTCTTTTAAGGCCTGATTTAAGTGACTTTCATATTCAATCTTAATTTTTTCAGATTCACTCTTTAGATTGTCAGCTTCTGTCATAGTATTTTTAATTTTTTTAGACCTTTCATCCATAAATTTAGTAATTTTATTAAAAAATATTTTTCTTAATATAAAATATAAAACTAATAAATTTATGATTGCAAGGATAAAGGAATATTTATCAAGCAATATATCCATAATTTCAAATCCTTTCAAACTTATATAATTAACTATAAGGAGAACCTAAAAAATAATACTGAATTCTTTTCATCTGAAGTTCGCTTAAATTGTGCGAGTTCATAATAGAGAATTTGGTTTATTTTTTTGATGTACCTAATAATTTTATATGTATTTTCAAATCTGAATAAAATTCATACCTATAATATTTTATTCAGATTTGAAATATCACTACTAATACTTGTACTTTGTGGGATATTTAACCATTTTATTAGTCTAAAATTCTCTAGAATCATACTCGAGAATTAAAGTTTATTTTTTGAATATCCCTATAAAAGTTTTCCATATAACAAGAAAGCTATTACAAGTCCATAAATAGCTGTTGCTTCTGCTAAAGCTAATCCTAAAATTGTAACCATTAGTATTTTACTTGAAGCTTCCGGCTGTCTTGATACAGCTTCAACAGCCTTGGAAGTACCAATGCCAATACCAATACCAGCTCCTGCTCCTGTGAAAACTGCTATAGCAGCAGCAATTGCAATCAATCCCTGATCCATATCACTTCACCTCCTTATTCAACAGTTTCTGATATATAAATTGATGTTAAAAATACAAATATAAATGCTTGCAATCCACCATCAAACAAATCAAAATATATACTAAAAATTGCAGGAATTATTAATGGAAAGATCATATATATTAATTCCATTAAAACATAAGCTGCAAAAACATTACCAAATAATCGCATACAAAGCGATAATGGTCTAGAAAAATAATCAAGAATCTTAAATGGTAACATTATCCAAAGTGGTTCAAAAAAACTTTTTAAAAAAGCAATAGGACCTTTTATAATAATGCCTGAACCTATAACCAGAAAAATTGACATAACAGCTAATGCAGCAGTTATATTAATATCTTTTGTGGGTGGAGAAACATGAAAATGAAAATGTTTAAATATTTCAAAATGTGTTAAACTATATAACAATTCACCAGAAGGAATGATATTAAATAATGAGACTGTATTGGCAAAAACTAAAAAAATTAATATTGTTCCTAAATAAGGTGCAAAAGGCTTCCAATGATGTCCTATAGTCTGCTTAAAAAAACTATTAATTGTTTCTACAATATATTCAGCAGCGATTTGTTTTCCTTCTGGAATGGGTTTTAAATTTCTTGTTAAAACATAAGCTAAAGCAATTATAACAATCATTATCATCCACATTACAACAATTGAATCTGATATCGTAATTTCAAGTCCACCTAAATTAATATTATACTGATTTGATTTAAGGTTTTCTAAAAGTTTACTTGTATCCATCTAAATCCCTTCTTTATCTAAATATATTCTACTTGAGTTTTTTTGAAGTGAAAAATTCTTTAGTAAAATATCCATCTGATAAACAAATGAAAATTGCTAAGATCGGACTAAATAAAATACCGGTCAATGTACCAAAAAAAGTTTCTACATCAATTTTATAAGATAATACTAATAATACAAAAAGCACTATTATGTAAATAACAAATTGCAATATTCCTACCAGTGTTGAATTAATTTTTGTTGTAGAATCTAATTTAAATAAGTAGTAGAACATTCTAATTAAAAGTATATATTTAAAATAACATAAAATAGATCCAAATGTCAGACCAATTTCAAATAAGTAACTTTTAAAATAAAACAAATTAACCAAAGAAAGTAGTGTATAAAAAAATAATAACCAAAAAGTTGTACTTAAAATTAGTTTATTTTTTAACAAAATTAATTCTCCCAACAGTAAAAATATTATATAAACCTATAAACAATAAAATAGTTTATAGGTTCTTATCAAATTTAATTAAATCTTAAAAAAAATGAAATCTACATTGATCCACTTTATAAATATTTGATTAATTTATACCGCCATAGGCAAAAGATAATACCTTTTACTTTTTTAAATGATACCATAGTTAAATATATTTATCAATATCATTATATTTGACAAGAAATGAATAAAGTTTAGTAATTATTATTAAATTAAAAATATATTCGAATTATAATGAATAAATATAAAAAAT
>JBDMZA010000380.1:0-2556 GCA_039770155.1 Clostridiales bacterium | reverse complement strand
ATTAACATCTTCTTCTAAAACATCTATTTCATTACCTTGTATTGATTCATTTGTAAATAAAACAGTATATTTTGTAGTATCTTCCCTAAAATCTTCAATTGATTCAATTTTAGAAATAACATCTGAAAAAGAATTTTCTGTTTCAATTCCCGATAGTATCGTATCAATATTATCTTCAAAGTTATCTAAATTTCCGTCAATATTATCTTTGTCCCAAATTGTTGAATTTATAGTAGATGTATCTGAAAAAGTTATTAATCTTAAATTATAGTCAAGTCCTGTTTTCTTTAAATCTTTAACGTAATTCTTTACCGAACTCTTCATTTTTTCTATATAATCTGAACTTGTATCAGAATTATCAATAACCAGATTAATATCCACTTTAGTATTTGGAGAACCATTATCATAACTTCCTATTAAACCTGCTGAATCTAAAAGTCCTTTCAATTGACCATTGGTAAAATTTATATCAATACTAGAATTTTCAAGTTTGGGTTTATAAGCTTCTCCTGGTATAATATCTTCTTTCACTTCAATCTTTAAATATTCATTTCTGTTGACAACAATCTGTTCTCCTATTTCAACATTTATATGACCACTACTTGTTTCATCATACTTAGCACCTGCTACTTTAGATAATTTATCCATTATTAAATTTCTCTTGTCTCTTAAATCATTTGAATCATCATTTCCTATTTCCATCTCAAGAATTTGTCCATTTAGAGAAGCAATTTCTTGTGTATATTCGTTTACTTCTTTTATTTTTACATAAATCTCTTGATTAATATCATCCTGCAAATTATTTAATTGTGTACCAATATGATTTACCTGTCTTGCCAGAGCTTCTCCTCTTTGTCTTACTAAAGCTCTTACTGCAAGAGCATCAGGATCTTTAGCTAATTCTTGCCATGAATCCCAAAATTTATTTAGTACATTTTGAAGTCCATCTCCAAATGGCTCATCTATAATTGCCTGAACGTCGACATAAGTTTTGCTTTTAACTTCATAATTTCCAAGAGTTTCAACTTCATTTCTATATATATTATCAAGAAACTTATTTCTTACCTGTCTTATTCCCTGTACATCAGCACCAGTTCCAACTTGTCCTATATTATCAATATTCTGATAAAAAGATGTTGTAGGTTGTATCTGCTGTCTTGAATAGCCTTCTGTATTAGTATTTGTAATATTATGTCCAGTTACAAATAAGCCTCTTTCATTAACATACATTCCTGATTTAGCAATGTCAAAGCTTCCAAATAACCCCATAATAACACCTCCATATTCAGAACAAAGTTAACCTCTTATTCAAATAAACTTCCACTCAATTATACTTTAGGAGAGCCTAAAAAATAATACCGAATTCTTTTCGTCTAAAGTTTGCTTAAGGCATGCAAATTCTTATTCGAGAAGTTAGAGTATACTTAATACCGTCTGTCAAAATACACTCTTTTTTTGGGTTTATTTATACTTCCTGTATTACCATAATTATTATTGCCTTCATCATCATTGCTTAAAATATTTATTGAAAAGTCAACATAATCAATAGAATTCTTTATTAATTTTGAATTAATTTCATTTATATTTTTTAGCTTTTGAATAACTTCGATTGTTTTATTTTGTATATTTTTCAGCTTAAGTTTAATTTCAGTATCTTTTAAACTTTTTAAAATTGTAGTTATATTTATTTTATCGGCATTTATTTCTATTTTTTTAGCTATAATTTGTACAAGACGCTCTCTTAGTTCTTCTAATTTTTCGATTTTAACTACAAAATCCTTTTCTAATTTCATTATATCTTCTAATTCCTTAATTTTTCCCTTTACAATGATTTGAGTTTTTTGATCAGAAATATTACATATATATTTGTATAATTTAAATTCTTCATTCAATATTAAATATAAGTTTTCTAACTTTTTTTGCAATTCCATTTTATACTCTCCTTATAAAATTAGTCTTTTATAAAAACATCCACATAATGTTATTTCCTCTATAAAACAAGAAGCAACATTATGTGGCAGCTTAACAATAAAACATTTTATAATTTTTGAAATATTATCAATAAAAATCATCTCCATCAGTTTATTATATAATCCCATTAGATAAAATTTTACTAGCAATTTCATCTCCAGAAACTTTATAATTGCCTGACTGAACTCTAGCTTCAAGTTCATTAATTCTATTCTTCCTATCTACTGGATCATCCTGTTTTAAAGCTTTCATGACTGATTGAAAATCTTTTGCTTTATCTGAAATTGACAACTTATCCTTTGAACTTATTTTAGTTTCACTCTTACCAGCAGAATATGCCCTTTCCATTTTTTTATTGATAGCATTCATTCCATACAACTTATCTATTCTCATGAATCTCACTCACCTTTTATGTATAAACTCTTCGATTTTTTTATCTCAAATATTTTATATAATACAATTAAAATTCCTCACTACTATACTGTATTATTTTATTTATAGTATCAAATAAGTTTTAATAAAATTATGAATACTTATTTAGTTTTTAATTATAATGCTATTTTATGGATGTTACCTATAAAAATT
>JBDMZA010000379.1:0-11601 GCA_039770155.1 Clostridiales bacterium | reverse complement strand
TTTTTTTTGATAACAACTCAAAATTATTTACTAAATCTAAATCTTTATACCATACTTTTAAATTATCTTGTAAATAACTATTTTCAACTCTACTATTTAATAGATAAACAAAAGATTCACAAAATCTTTCCTCACTTTTAAATGTATAATCTCCCAATCCTTCAAAACTAATTTCAATTATAAAATATTTATTTGATAGGTATTTATTAATCTGATTAATTGTTGTTGTTTTACCATATTGTCTTGGTCTATTGATGGTAAAATACTCACCATTTTCTATATATACTTCTATTTTTTTTAGTTTATCTTTTATATCAACCATATAATGTTTATTTTCAACACATAATCCAGTAATATTAAATTTTTTCAAAAAATTCACATCCCCCTCATACAGTTATATAATTCCAACCTCATTATCATCTTCTGTTTTTTCATAAAAATATTTTAACATAGACATACTACGACTTTTTCTTAGCATTTTTGGTCTTGTTAGGCAGAATCAAAAAATAAACTAGTCAACTTTTTTTTGAAAATTCGTTAAACCATCGATATTTTAAGAAAAAAATTGTCTTATGAAATTTTTGATTACGCCTTATTAAAATTACTTTTGAAAAATCATCTATTATATCTTTTATAAATAATGCTCTATCTACAAATTTTAAACTAAATCAAAATCTTGAATTTACATTCATTTAAATTAAATTAATTATATCATATTCCAAATAAAGGTGAGCAATTGGTAATCTACTTTTTTATAAGATTTCTCTTTAACAATTGTTCTAAAATTATCATATTTAGGAATATTAAAAAAATAAAATCGAATATAACTTAAAAAACTGAAATGTTTGTTATGGTTGAGCAATTAGTGAGATATTATGGTTTTTATATCAATAAATTTAGAGGTCAGCTGGAAAAAACAGGTGTAAAAAAAGCTACCAGAAGCAACAGAAGTATATGTTATTATCTGCCATAATTACTTTTGGTTTTAATGAAAATATATTTAAAACGATAGGAGGATATATATAATGAACGATAATGATTTTGGGAAAATTATTGATAAAGATTTTAGTGGTGCTATAAGTATTTCAAAAAATAAAGAAGTTGTTTTTGAGAAAGCTTTTGGATACTTAGATAAAAGTAATAAAATTGCTAACAATATAAATACAAGATTTCAAACAGCATCAGGCTGTAAAGTTTTTACAGCTGTTGGAATATTACAATTAATAGAAAAGAAATTATTAAAATTAGATTCCAAAATTGGAGATATTCTATATTTGAATCTAAATGACATAGATTCAAATGTAACTATAGAACAACTTTTAAATCATACATCAGGTGTTCCAGATTATTTTGATGAAACTATCATGGAAGAATATGAGGAGTTATGGATTGATTACCCAATGTATAAAATCAGAAATTTATCAAATTTATTACCATTATTTATTGAAAAACCAATGATGTATAAGGCAGGTGAAAAGTTTCAGTATAATAATTCTGGATATGTACTACTTGGATTAATTATTGAAAAAATCACGAGAATGGATTTTAAAAGCGGTTATTTGATAATAAAGGATTGAAATAAAATGGATGATAAAGTTAAATTAGATGTCAAATTCATGCTAAGGCTATATTTATAAATTCAGCTACGGCTAAAAAGTATAAAGGTAAATTTAATTTGAGATTTGATGATACAAATCTGACAAAGGAAGAGACAAAATATGTTGAAGCTATAAAGAATGATATTAAATGGCTTGGAGCTGATTGTGTAAATAAGGTTTTTTATGCATCTTCGTATTTTGATAAATTATATGAATTAGCTATTTATTTGATTAAAAAAGGAAAAGCATATGTTTGTGATTTGTCTGTTAATGATATAAGAGAATATAGAGGAACTCTAACTGATGAAGGCAGAAATAGTCCTTGTAGAGATAGAACAATCGAGGAAAATTTGGATTTGTTTGAAAGAATTAAAAATGGAGAATTTGAAGATGGTTCAAAAGTTTTAAGGGCTAAAATAGAGGTGTATTTATCCAATGTATAGTTGTGAATAATTCTAATGATGAATCAGCTGGTACAAGAAAAGTAAAATTTTCAAAAGTATCGTATATTGAAAGAGAGGATTTTTTAGAATGTTTCCTGGTAATGAAGTAAGGTTAAAACATGCTTATATAGTAAAATGTACATTGTTTAAAAAGAATGAAACAACAGGTAAAGTAGAAGAGGTGCATTGTAAGTATTATCCCGAAACAAAGGGAGGAACAGCGCTTGAAAGTAAAAAAATCAAGGGAACGATCAGTGGGTTTCAAAAGAAAATAATCTTGTATTTAATAGAATTGTATCATTAAAAGATACTTGGAAAAAGATTAAAAACAAGAAATAATATATATATTTAAAACAAATAAAAGTATATTATGCAATTTTTTATAAATAAATTTTTTGACAACTAAGACTCTAATTTTATATAACATATCTTTTAAAGGTTAATTCTTTTAAGTAATATTTCTTATAAAATCAAAAATTTAGTTTATTTAAAAAATATTAAGTACTCAAAAAACTTTTTAGTATGTAGAAGTAAGAATAATTAATCTATTTTTTGAGTATCTAAAAATTTCATTATTTTAAGTTCAAGCAATAAATTAAATCTGAAATCTGAATTTGAAAAATCACAATCTAATATTCTTTTTATTTTATCTATTCTATATTTAATTGTATTTTTATGGACATATAGTTTCTTTGACGCAGTCATAAGACTTCTATTACTTTCAAGGTATGCTTCTAATGTATTTATTAAATTTAAATCATATAATTTATCATAATCAATTATAGGTTTTATAAATTTAGGATAGTACTTATTTAGTAATTCTATTGTGTTATCGTTACAAAATACACGATATATACCTATATCATTCCAATTAACTATATTTTTAGGTATAAGTTTATTATTCTTAAGTTCTATAATGGTTTTAGATTGATTGTAACTTTCTCGAATATTATTTGAATTAATAGCTTTTTCACCTATACCCATATTAATTTCAAAATTTTTATAGTATCTAAAAAATGTAAAGTTTAAATTTTCTAAAAATTTTTCTGGAATAAACTTATTAAAATCAGTTGCCTTTATTATAATAATAAATTCATTTTTGTTAACAGAATTAATTGTGTTTATATTAATATTTTTCAAATATAAATTAATACAATTAATAAAATTTTTCTCTATATTTTCTATACCTTCTATATTTTCTCTTTTTAAAATTTCATCATTAAAGTTCAAACTCAAACTAATTACTATGTGAGGAAAACTTAAATCAAATCCTAATTTTTTTGCCTCTAATACTAATTTATCTACATCGTAATTATCAGAAAATAAAATTGTATCAATCAACTCGTTATAATTTCTTTCTTTTATGTTGTTTTGTGTAATTAAATTGCAAATATCATGAGAAGTGTCAACATAAGAAATCTCCCAGGGGATTATTATAAGGGGCAATTCATTATCATTACATATTTTAATAACTTCATCTGGAATATTTTTTATATAAGGTCCTATAAAGACTGCAATACCTGAAATTTTTTTGTTTATACCCATAAGTATTAAATCTTTAATTTGAAATTTTCCTGCTGAAATACCATGACCGATTACAAATAATAATTCTCCACCTTTTAACCAATCACCTAGTTCTATAACAGTTGGTAATGTTTCTGCTGTATATACCCAACTTACTGATCTATTCATACCCGATTTACCTGCTACGATAGAAGCAACATCTAAAATTGCAAGTTTCAAAATATCTTTTACATATATTGACACTAGTTTCACCTCCATATTTTTATTATATATTTATTTTACTATACATACAACCTATTTGTTCTGGCAGCACAATAAAATATGTTTTGCAAGATATAGATCGTATTTCTTGCATATGATATACTCATTTTATTAAAAATATATTGCAATGATGCACATATAAACGGTAAAGAAGCCATAGGGTTAAATCCTGTGGCTTCTTTTTATATATAATGATTTTTTATAGTAACTTGCTAAGGGATATCCAAAAAATAAACTCTAATTCTCGAGTATGAATTCACACAATTTAAGTGAACTTCATACGAAAAGAATTTGGTATTATTTTTTAGGTTCTCCTAAGAATAATTTAAAAAATATTATAGTTTTTAATTGTTTGAAATTTTAAAAAAATCTATAATTTCATTCTCAAAAATTTGATTTATTTTTTGGTTATTCCTAAAATATTTTAATTTATTTAAAGGAGGAGTATCTAATGGAATTCAAATTTCATTTGCCAGTCAATATAATATTTGGTTGTGGTAAAGTAAACACAATAGGTGAGGAAGCAAAAAAATTAGGAAAAAAAGTTTTAATTGTTACAGGCAAAAATAGTACAAAAAAAACCGGACTTCTTGACAGAGTTATAAAACTTTTAGAACAAGAAAATATCTCGAGTGTTGTTTTTGATAAAGTTGAGCCAAATCCTTTAGTTTCAACTGTGGAACATGGTGTTTTAATATTGAAAGAAAATAATTGTGATATAGTACTTGGCTTAGGTGGTGGAAGTCCTATGGATTGTGCAAAAGCAATTTCATTTTTTGCATGTAATCCTGGAGATATTAATGAATACATTTTTGGAAAGGAAGGAACAAATTCAACACCTCTGATTCTAATGACAACAACTGCCGGTACAGGCAGTGAAGGTGACAGCATTTCTGTATTAACAAATTCTTCTACTAATGATAAAAAGGGACTTAAAAAGCCTTGTATGTATGCGGATGTCTCAATTGTAGATCCTGAGTTAATGACAACAATGCCAAAAAGTATAATTGCAGCTACTTGTTTTGATGCTCTATCACATTGCATTGAAGCCTATGTATCAAAATTAAGCCAGCCCTTTACTGATGCTTTAGCACTTATGGCAATTGAGTCTATTTCTAAAAATATAAGATCTGTTTATGAAAATCCAAAAAATATAACAGCATGGGAAAAAATAGCTTATAGCAACACTATTGGCGGTATGGCAATTGACATTGCCGGTATAGCGATAACTCATGGTATGGAACATCCTGTCAGTGGACTTTTGGATGTTGTTCATGGTCAAGGTCTTGCGGCTATTTTTCCTGCATTTATAAAAAATTCAGCATCGGGTAATTATCAAAAATTTGCAAATATAGCTAAAGCACTTGGTGAAAATGTAAATGGATTAAATATAGAAGAAACTGCATTTAAATGTGAAGATGGAATAAAAAAACTTTTAAAAGATATTGACCTAAATTATACTCTTTCAGACCTTGGTGTTAAAGAAGATATGTTAAATTGGATGACAGACAATTGCATTAAGGTAAGTCAACCTGGTATTAATAATAATCCAGTACTATTTAATAGAGAACAAATTTATGAGATATACAAACAGAGTTTGTAAAATGGAGGAATATTTATGAATGATAATAAAAATTTTACAAGAGTTCTTGGGAAAAAAGATGTACTTGCATTAGCTTTTGGAGCTATGATTGGTTGGGGTTGGGTTGTCCTAGCTGGTGATTGGATAAAAACAGCTGGAACATTTGGTTCGATTAGTGCTTTCCTTTTTGGAGGTATTATGGTTGTATTTGTAGGACTCACATATGCAGAATTAACGTCAGCAATGCCAAAATGTGGTGGAGAACATGTATTTAGTCATAGAGCACTTGGATTTAATGCTTCATTTATTTGCACGTGGTCCATAATTCTAGGTTATGTATCTGTTGTTGGATTTGAAGCAGTTGCTTTTCCAACTGTGTTAGAATACTTGTTTCCTTCATACAAACAGATATTTATGTATTCTGTAGCTGGTTATGATGTTTATCTTACTTGGGTTTTTGCTGGTGTTGCAACTTCTATAATTATTACAATAACAAATTTCCTTGGTATAAAACCAGCAGCATTTCTTCAAGGTATATTAACAATTATTATAGCTATTGTAGGAATTAGTTTCTTTACAGGTTCTATTGTCAATGGTTCTATTTCTAATATCGATTCTACGTTTGTAGGAGGTTCAAAGGGTATTTTTGCAGTTATGGTAATGACACCATTTTTGTTTGTTGGATTTGATGTTATCCCTCAAGCTGCTGAAGAAATTAACTTACCATTTAAGTCAATAGGTCGAATTTTGATACTTTCGGTTATAATATCTTTCGCCTGGTATATTATGATTATTTATGGTGTATCACTTGCCTTAAATAGTGAAGGAATTAACAATTCTACACTTGTTACAGCCGATGCTATGAAGGCTGTATTTTTTAATAGTAGTATAGCTTCTAAAATACTTATTTTAGGTGGTATTGGTGGAATTTTATCAAGTTGGAATTCGTTCTTTGTCGGTGGTAGTAGAGCTATTTACTCTATGGCCAATTCTGGAATGTTACCAAAATTTTTAGGAAAACTCCACTCAAAATATAAAACTCCTGCAAATGCTATATTGCTAATTGGTGTTATATCTTCATTGGCACCTCTGTTTGGTAGAAAAATGCTAGTTTGGTTAGTGGATGCAGGCGGATTTACAATAGTAATATCCTACTTGATGGTTGCACTGTCTTTCTTAGTTTTAAGATTCAAAGAACCTCAAATGAAAAGACCATATACAATTAAATTTGGAAAAGTTGTTGGTGTAATAGCAATACTACTAACTGGTTGCATGGCAATTTTATACTTACCTGGTGCACCAGCTGCTTTAGTTTGGCCTTTTGAATGGGGGATTGTACTAAGTTGGTTTATATTAGGAGGTATTTTCTTTGTATGGGCAAGAATTGCAAACAAAAAATCAAGTGAAATTAAATTGAAAGAAGGTAATTTATTAAATGATTAACGAAACTACTGCAAAAATTATTACAGACAGTGTTCCTGGACCAAAATCTATGGAAGTATATGAAAAAAGAAAAGATACTATAGCAAGAGGTGTAAGTAATTTAAGTAAAATCTGTGTTGATGAAGCTAAAAATGCTTTGCTAAAAGATATAGACGGAAATATATTTATTGATTTTGCGTCAGGTATTGGAGTTCAAAATATTGGTCATTGTGATGAAGAAATAATTAATGCAATTAATAAACAAAGTAAAAAATTAATCCATCCTTGTTTTCATGTTGCTATGTATGAACAATACATAACATTAGGTGAAAAACTAGCAAAATTAACAAAAGGATCTTTTGATAAAAAAGTTATGTTTGCTAATAGTGGTGCCGAAGCTGTTGAAAATGCAATTAAAATAGCAAGAAAGTATACAAGAAAAACCGGGGTATTATCACTTGAATGTGCTTTTCATGGCAGAACTTTTATGGCAATGACATTAACTAGCAAGGTAAAACCATATAAAAACGGATTTGGGCCATTCATGCCAGATACACATAAAATTCCAACCGGCTATTGTTACAGGTGTGAATATAAGTTAAGTTACCCGGAATGTAATGTTATATGTGCTAATAAATTAGAAACTTTATTAAAAGGTGAATTGTCTGCTGATGACATTGCTGCTTTAATAGTTGAACCAATACAAGGTGAAGGTGGATTTATTACTCCTCCTGCAAAGTTTTATAAAAAACTTCAAAAAATATGTAATGATAATAATATAATTTTTATTGTTGACGAAATTCAATCTGGTTTTGGAAGAACAGGTAAAATGTTTGCTTATCAACACTATAATATCGAACCTGACATAATTACCTTATCAAAATCTATTGCTGCCGGTCTTCCGCTTAGCGCTGTTGTTGGAAAATCTGAAATAATGGATGCTCCCGGACCAGGTGAAATTGGTGGAACTTATGGTGGTTCTCCTCTTGCTTGTGTAGCTGCACTGAAAGTAATTGAAAAAATTGAAAAAGAATCACTTGAATTAAAAGCATTAGAAATAGAAAAAATTTTAAAAAATAGGTTAACTGAAATGTCCGAAAAAACTCCTTATATAGGGGATATAAGAGGAAAAGGTGCAATGGTTGCAGTTGAATTTGTAAAAGATAAAACTACTAAAGAACCAAACGCTGAACTTTGCAAAAATTTAATAGAAAACTGCTTAAAAGAAGGAGTATTATTTATAAGTGCTGGAATTTACTCAAATTTAATTAGATTCTTACCACCACTTACAATAACAAATGAACAAATTCATTATGCAATGGATATTTTAGAAAGAAACTTATATAAAGCTAAAAAATAGTTGTTAGCCCAATTTTAATCTAAATAGTACTAAAGTTTGATGAAACGTATAAAATTATCATATACGTAAATCTAAATTGTTATAAATCGGAACATAGACCCAAGTGCTTCATATGAAGTGGGATTCTATGTTCCATTAGCTTATATTCATCACTTTATATTTGCTGTATTAGGGATATATGTCGGTTTTTTACATTCGCTTAAAAAAAATCTCCCCAAAAAACATTATAAGCGGAAGTTTATTTCTTTGTATGCAAAAATAAACTAGTCAACTTTTTTTGAAAATTCGTTAAACCATCGATATTTTCAGAAAAAAATTGCCTTATGAAATTTTTGATTATGCCTAAATTATTTTAAGTTTCTAGTTTATATTTTCTAAAGCATATTTTTCAATGTTTTTTTATTGAAAAATATGCCATTAAAATGCCAACAAAACAAAATATAATTGGAACAAAAACTATGTTACTTAGAGAAATGTTATTACCATTAAAATGTATGAAGCTTTTTTCATATCATCAACAACGATTTCAATATAATCTATATTTTCCTGATGTACTTTATCCATAGAAACTTCTTCAATTAATGTTCCATTGTTTAAAACTCCAATAATATCAGCAATTTGTTCAATTTCTGAAAGTATGTGTGAAGAAATAAAAATTGTTATATTTTGTGTTTTGGCTAAATCAAGTAATAGTGCGCGTATTTCCTTTACTCCGATAGGGTCGAGTCCATTTATTGGTTCATTCAAAATTAATAATTTGGGTTTTGTTGATATAGTTCTTGCTATTGCTAGTCTTTGTTTCATTCCTTGAGAAAAGTCCTTTACTTTTTTATTTTCAATGTTTTTTAAATTAACTTGCATAAATGATTTTTCAAGATTTTCTTTATTATAGTATCCCATATATTCGAGATGTAATGCCATATTTTGATAAGCAGTCATATTTTCGTAAAAGATTGCTCTTTCAATTAGCATACCTATATTAGACAAAATATTATAGAGATTTGTTTGTAAATCTTTATTAAATACAGAGATATTACCACTAGTTGGTTTTAATAATCCCAGGATCATTTTCATTGTAGTAGTTTTACCAGCTCCATTTGGACCAAGGAAACCATATATTTCTATTCGAATTTTATTAGGTACCACAAATAGAATCTGCTCAATAAGTTCGGGTAATGACAAAAAAATACATTTTTTCTTGAAAAATTATCATTAGATTTAAATGATAATGTAAATATAGAAGTTTTAAATGGAAATATTATAATAACTCCATCAAAAGCTAGACATAATTGGGATAAAGCTTTTAAAAATATGCATGTTAATGGTGATGATAAATTAATAGATATTCCAGAACTTGAGGAAGATCAATGGCAATTTGATAATAAAAGATCATATCTTGTAGCAGCTTTAATGGCAGAAGCTGTAATGTTAAATATGAAAACATTACGAAAATAGGATAAAAGATTTGTAATTAACTAATAGTTTAATTAGATTTTCTATAAACGTTTTTAAATTTATCAATACCAATTATTTTGAAAATAGTTTTACTATAATTTAGTTATTTTTTTTCATTGTCATTAATTTTCTTGATAGAGATGGTGAGCACACCAGTGCAATTAGGTGTGCTCAATCTTGAGCAAGATTTGAAATTGCAACTTCATTTTATATGCCATATAATAGTACAATTTTAAGTTTATTCTGTCTTTTACATTACATTCTTATTTAATAGATGGGATAATATATTCTTCTAAAATGCTTCTATGAGATTCACGATGAGCATCGATTTTTGAATTAATAGCAACAACAAGTTTTAAATCAGGAACAATAAATATATATTGACCACCATATCCTGCTGCAATATATGTTTTATGATTAGCTTCTACAGAAGTTCTAAAAAGATACCCAAAAGATTCTCCATGAGAATTAATATTATCAGTATAATTCATAGTGGACTTTTTAACCCATCCCTTAGGTAAAATTCTTTCATTTTTCCAAATACCATCATTTAGATATAGACAGCCAAATTTTACCATATCTTGTGTTCTTAAATATAGACCACCCATTCCATGCTTATTTCCTTGAGGATCTTCAAACCAAAAGTATTTATATATTCCAAGTTTGCTGAAGATGTATTTATCCGGATATTGAGAATGTTTCATGCCTGATTTTTTATTAACTAGTCCTGATAATATATGAACAGGTGTATTGTTACATAAATAACTATATGATTCTCCAGGTGCAGTAATAAAACTTTGACTAAACATATATTTAATCCAATCATTTGAACTATATATATCACTATCATTACCTGAAATCTTATTAAAAGTAAAGCCTGCCCTCATAGTTAATAAGTTTTTGATGGATATATTTTTAACTTTTGGATTTGTAACATATGGTTGATATTCTGGGAAAAAATCCAAAGCTTTTTGCTCAACATCTTTAATATATCCATTTTGTATAGCTGTACCAACTAGTGCATTACTAAAGTTTTTTGTTATTGAACATAATGCATTTAAAGTATGTTTTGTAGTTCCATTATAATATTTTTCAAAAACAATATTATCATTTCTTGCAACTACTATACTTAATACATGTGGATATTTATCAGGTATTAAATTACTCATCTTCAATAATATATTTTCATTCATATTGTGTTCTTTTGGTGTAGATATATGTAAATCCTTTATGGGTCCACCATATAAACCAATAAAAAGAGCTAAAGCTAATGCTATAACATAAAATCTAATTGATTTTTTGAAATCTTTGTAACGATTATATATTTCTGATAATCCTGTATTAATTATTAATACAATAAAATATAATACATATACTAGATTAGTTCCAGCAATAATTTTATATATTGAATGAGATGTAAAATTAATTTTTGAATAATTAATTAAAGATTCGAACATAGAGACATAATAATATATATTGTTAAATTTTAAAATTTGATTAAATAGAATTTTACATATTAAAATAGTTAAAATCCATAAGACAGGTTGTGCTATCCATTTGTATGAAGTTGCTTTTCTACTTAGAATTTGTATTTCTGAAATAAAAATAGATATTAAAATTACTATAAGCAAATATATTAAATTAAAATGTTTCCAACTACCTATTAATGTTACTACAAAACATATATAAACAAATGTTAAAATTGTGGAACTTAAATATATTTTTAGACGTTTAGAATTTCGAATTGTAATTAGAAATGGCACAAATGCAAAAAAAACTAACCAATTAAACCAAGGAACAATATAGGCAACTATTAATAAAATAGCAGAAAACATGCTTCCAATAATTATTTTAAGTATAGAATTTTTAAATTTCATTTTTACCCTCCTTTTTAAATTAAATTAAATTAAATTTAATTTTATTATTATAATACTAAATTTCTAAATATATAAGAAT
>JBDMZA010000378.1:0-6051 GCA_039770155.1 Clostridiales bacterium | reverse complement strand
ATATATGTTTTTTTGCTTTTACAATACATTAATTAAATCTTTATGTTTGATTATTTTTATCTTTTTTCTCTACAAATAACATTTTATGTTATTAGATTAAATAAAATTAATTTTTTAAATTTAACCAAATCAAGTATTACCAATATAATAAAATTAAATTATGTTCATTTATTCAAATAATCAAGAAAATTATTACGAAAAAAAATTATTTAAATTTTACATCACACAATATCGGTCATGAAATTTTGATTCTTAATTTCTTTATATCTTATAAAATCAATTTATAATTAGAATACTTAATTTTACGACTTAAAACTTTATTTTTTCTATAAAAACAAAAAAACTTTTTTCTATTTTTCCCATATATAAACAAATCAAAGCAAATAGAATCTTAATATACTATTTACTTTGATATAAAATAACTTTTTTTTAATTAATTTACTAACAATGAAATGAATTGAAATAATAAGCCTTTATGCTTCATTATTCTAAATAGTAGATTTATTTTTAGATATTTCCTATATACTAAACAATTTTTTCCCATTTTTCATAGTTATTTCACAAATATAATTATAATCTCTTTTTCTTATATCTGCTATTTTCTCAGCAATAAACTCCAATTTCCTTGAATCATTTCTTTTACCCCTATGTGGAACAGGCGACAAATATGGTGAATCAGTTTCAATTAAAATCTTATTTTCAGGCATATACTCAATAACTTCTAAAGCCTTTTTAGCATTCTTAAATGTAATAGAACCACCAAAAGATAAATAGTATCCCAAATCTAATAATTCTTTTGCCATTTCAATACTTCCTGAGTAACAGTGCATTACTCCTTTTAAACCTCTAAATTCATCACTTTTCAAAATATCCAAAATATCTTTATGCGCTTCTCTATCATGTATTATAACAGGCAAACCAAACTCAATTGCAATCTTAAGTTGTTCTTTAAAACATTTTTTTTGAGTTTCAATATCCTTAAAATTATAATGGTAATCCAAACCTATTTCTCCAATTGCTACTACTTTGTCATGATTAATTAATTCTCTAATTACTTCAAATTCTTGTTCATCTATAGTTGCTTCGTGTGGATGTATGCCAACTCCAACATAAATAAAATCGTATTTTTTTGACATTTCTATTATTGTTTTAGATGTTTTAGTGTCTATCGATGGATTTAATATAATATCTACACCTGATTTATTTATATCTAACAATAATTCATCTCTATCACTTTCATAATCACAGCTGTCATAATGTGCATGAGTATCAAAAAACATAATTTCCTCCATAATAAAAACATTAATTAAAATACTTTAATAAAAACAATTAAATTCATTTAACTTACATTTGATCCACTTTCCAATTCTTTATCAATTGTTAGTAAGCCTAAGGAATTTTTATCTTCAGCAGCTAAAATCATACCTTGAGATTCAACTCCTCTTAATTTAACAGGTTTCAAATTCTCAATATATATAACATTTTTTCCTATCAAGTTATCAATATCGTAATATTCAGCAATACCTGACACAACCTGTTTTAACTCGCTTCCAACTTCCAATTTTATTTTCAAAAGTTTTTTTGCTTTTTCAATTTTTTCCACATTAACTATTTTTGCAACCTTCAATTTTATTTTTTGAAAATCGTCAATAGTAATATATTCTTTATTTTTATTGTCTTCTTTTTTTTCTTCACTACTTTTTGGATTATTTATATTTTCTAATTTTTCCAATTCCTTTTTCAGGTCAATTCTTGGAAAAATTACATCTCCTTTATTTGTTTTAATATTACTACCATATATACCCCATTCTTTAGAACTTTCCCAAGTAGTTTTTTCTCCTTCATCTATTCCTATTTGTTCCCGAATTTTAATTGGAGTTTCAGGCATAAATGGTTGGATTAAAATTGATACTATTCTTAAAGTTTCAACTAAGTTATACATTACTCCTGAAAGTCTTTTATATTTAGTTTTATCTTTGCCAAGTTTCCATGGCATAGTTTCATCTATATATTTGTTAGCTCTTGAAATAATTCTCCAAATTTCTGTCAGAGCATTACTAAATAAAAATTTATCTAATAAATCTTCAACTTTTTGCGTTGTAGAAATAACTTCTTCTTTAAGGCTATTATCAAATTCACCAAATTCCTTTTCAGTTGGAATAATTCCATTGAAGTATTTTTTTATCATAGCAACTGTTCTACTCACCAAATTACCTAAATCATTTGCTAGATCAGAATTAATCCTATTAATAAGTGCCTCATTTGAAAATATTCCATCTGAACCAAATGATACTTCTCTCAAAAGAAAATATCTAATTGCATCCACTCCATAATTTTCCATAAGAATGACCGGATCAACAACATTCCCTTTTGATTTAGACATTTTGCCCCCATCTAACAGCAACCATCCATGTCCGAAAACTTTTCTAGGTAATGGTTCTCCAAGTGCCATTAAAATAGCTGGCCATATAATCGTATGAAATCTTACAATTTCTTTACCTACTAAATGTACATCCGCTGGCCAATATTTTTTATAATTTGAATCATCCTCTGAATTATATCCCAATGCTGTTATATAATTTGATAATGCATCAACCCAAACATATACTACATGTGTATTATCAAAAGAAACGGGAATTCCCCAATTAAAAGTAGTTCTAGATACACATAAATCATCCAAACCAGGTTTTAAAAAATTATTAATCATTTCATTTTGTCTAGAAATTGGTTGTATAAATTCTGGATTTTCTTCAATATACTTTATTATTCTATCCTGATATTTAGATAATCTAAAAAAATAACTTTCTTCCTTTGTTAATTCTACATTACCTTCACAATCTGGACATTTTTCTTCTTTTAATTGGGTTTTTGTCCAAAACGACTCACAAGGTGTACAATACCATCCCTCATACTGGCTTTTATATATATCGCCATTGTCATATAATTTTTTAAAAATTTTTTGAACAACATTTTTGTGATATTCATCTGTGGTTCTAATAAATTTATCATTCGTTATTTTCATCAAATCCCAAAGTTTTATTATTCCTTTTACAATATCATCAACATATTCTTTTGGTGTAACATTTTTTTGTTCAGCTTTTCTCTGTATTTTTTGACCATGTTCATCAGTACCTGTCAAAAACATAACATCATACCCTCTAAGTCTTTTATACCTTGCAATAGCATCTGCTGCAACAGTAGTATATGAATGACCAATATGTAACTTATCGCTTGGATAGTAAATTGGTGTTGTTATATAAAACTTTTTATTTCCCATAAAACCCCTCTTCCTAAGTTATTTTAAATAACTTTAATAACATTTATGTTATTTTATTATATAATAAAAGTAATACTTATATTTTGATTTAAATATAATTTACAAAGTTTATAATATATTGATAATTAATATTTTTCAAGTAATTTATACATGTCTTCAGTTACAAATTATATTTCCTAATTTGTCGTATTATAAATTTAAATGTAGGTTAACTAAATTATATTACCAGTTAATATATGGGTAATATCCATATATTATTTAAGATGTAATTTTTCAACTTGTAAATTCATTTTTTCTTTACTACTAGAGTCATCTTTAATTAGCTTCTAATTAGCTTCTAAACTACTTTTATCATTAACACATTTACATATGTTGGTGCATTCTCCTAAACGTTTTTTAAAATAATTTCAAATTTCTTGTTGACGATTATTGGTATTTATGGTATTATATTTTCTAAGAAGATTGTCGAATACTGTAAATATTAGGGGAGGATTACATTATGAAATCTACAGGTATTGTAAGGAAAGTTGATGAATTGGGCAGAGTGGTATTGCCAATAGAGCTTAGGAGAACATTAGATATTGCTGAAAAGGATGCTCTAGAAATTTATGTTGATGGTTCAACAATTATTTTAAAAAAATATGAACCAGCATGTATCTTCTGTGGCAACGCAAAAGATGTTGTTATCTACAAAAGTAAAAATATTTGTCCAGACTGTATGAGAGAATTAAAAAAATAATATTTTCTTAAGAATGATGGATTTGTAGATATTTATGGATAGTCAAAAAATAACTCTATAATCTTTTGTAGTAAATCACATAATTTTAGTGGTTTTTAAATAAAAAGAATATAAATATTATCTTTTAGGCTATCCTGGTACATCAAATATTATTAGGCAGTTTAATAAATTAAAATAATCTGCCTAATTATACTTTTTAATTCAATAAATCATTGATATTTTATAAATTTTCTATTATTCTCAATTCCATATTTATTTTTTAAATATAATATTGTAAATTTCTTTTCTACTTACATTTCTATCGTCAGCAACTTTTTTCAATGCAATTTTTTTATCATATCCCAACTTAATATATTCTTCATAATGATCTTCTATTCTTAAAATATTAAATTTTATATTTTCATCTTTTTTAATTTTAGAGCCTTCAATAACAATTACAAACTCACCCTTTATTTTAAATTTCTCAATATTATCAATTACATATTCTATTTCTGCTCTTATTACTTCTTCATGTAATTTTGTAATTTCTCTTGAAATTGAAATTTTTCTATTACCTAAAAATTTTAATATATCATTTAATGTATTTCTTAATGAATGAGGCGATTCATAAATTATAATTGTACGCCTTTCTTTAGATAAATCTTCAAATATTTTTTTTCGTTCACTTTTTTTGGTTGGTAAAAATCCTTCAAATATAAATTTATCTGTTTTCAATCCTGATATCACCAAAGCCGTAATTAAAGCTGTTGGTCCTGGCAAAGGCACTACCGCAATACCATTATCTATAGCCTTTTTAATAATATCCTCTCCTGGATCAGATATTCCTGGAGTTCCTGCATCAGTTACCAGAGCAATCTTTTTACCTTCCTTCAATAAATTTATAAATTTATTATCTACCTTGTATTTATTATGCTCATGGTAACTAAAAATTGGTTTTTTAATTAAATAATGATTTAATAATTTCAAGGTATGCCTTGTATCTTCAGCAGCTATAATATCTATATTTTTCAAAATTTCAATTGCGCGAATTGTTATATCCTCTAAATTGCCAATAGGAGTAGCTACAACATATAAAACACCATTACCCTCAATAAGTTTCTTCATTAATATACCTCACAATTTATTATTCAATAAAGTTTTTCTTTAAAAATATTACTAATTTATTTTTTGATTCTGTCCAAAATATATTTTTTTAACTTCATCTGTATAACTATTGTCTTTTTCATAAATTATCAATGGTTTTAAAAAATTTAATTGTCTATTGCCATTATTTAAACCTTTTATTAATACTAACTTTGGTTCTTTTTTTAAAGTTGAATATACCAATCTTATATATTTAGGTTCAATATTATATTTCCTCATGGCATATAATATATCTACTAATCTATCAGTTCTATGAATAAAAATAAATTCTCCATTTTGTTTTAATAAATATTTTGCTGCAATCACAATATCTTCAAAATTACATTTTATTTCATGTCTTGCAATTGATTTTGAATTTAAATCATTAATAATTCCACTCCCTTTTAATTTATAAGGTGGATTTGATATTACTAAATTAAATGTATTTTTTATGAATAATTCATCAATTTTTTTTATATCACCCAAAAATATTTTTACTTTTTCATTTAAATCATTTAAATTCAAACTTCTATTTGCCATTTTAGTATACTCTTCTTGTATTTCTAAACCATATACACTTTCAAAACCATATTTTCCAGATAATAAAATTGGAATTATTCCAGTTCCTGTACCTAGATCTATAGTTTTCTTAGCTTTACTTGTTGAAGCAAAGTAGGCCAATAAAACTGCATCAATACCAAATTTAAATCCACTTGATTTTTGTATTATTTTAAGATTATTTACCATTAAATCATCAATAACTTCATTGTCTTTTATCAATAAATTCACCTACACTTCATTTTTAAATATTTGGATGTCCCTAAGGAGAACCTAAAAAATAATACCAAATTCTTTTCGTCTGAAGTTCGCTTAAATCATGCGAATTCATACTCGAGAATTAGAGTTTATTTTT
>JBDMZA010000377.1:0-5760 GCA_039770155.1 Clostridiales bacterium | reverse complement strand
TCTATATAAAAAGTATTGGATTACTTGATTCACAAGAACAAGAGGTACAGATGAATACCACTATATATTATGTATGAATATTATCCTATTGAGAATCCTTGGAAAATTAGATGGATTACTTTTGGAGGATATGCAGTAAAAGATTTAATGATAAATATGTATACAGAGTGGAAGGTTTTTAATTTAAATTCTATTTATTAGATTTTGGTATAAGGCAGAATCAAAAAATAAACTAGTCAACTTTAAATAAACTAGTCAACTTTTTTTAAAAAATTCGTTAAACCATCGATATTTTCAGAAAAAAATTATCTTATGAAATTTTTGATTCTGCCTAACTTGAAATATTGATATAAATATTTTATAATTACTCTGATAAGGATACTAGAAAATATATTGTCATTCCTTGGTAATGATCATAGATGTTTAATTTCCAGATGAGAAAAATGGGATTTTATTTTGTAGTAGATTTGCTCTGAATTTAGCTTTATTTAATATAATATATTTATTATAGAGGTGATTTTAATGTTAATAAAAATTTTATTACTTGCTTTAATTGGAAGTTTCATAGGATGGGTTACAAATAAAATAGCAATAAAGATGCTTTTTAAACCTGTGAATCCTGTGAAAATTTTATTTTTTGAACTTCAGGGAGTTTTTCCTAAAAGAAGAAGTGCAATTGCAAAAAGTTTAGGTGGTGTGGTTGAAAAAGAACTTATAGGAATGGATGATATTAAAGGAAATTTAATCAATGACGATAATATAACAATAATAAAAAACAAATTTAAAGAAAAGTTTGATATAATAGTAAAAGAAAATATTCCGCCAGTGTTTTTAGCAATGGCAGGAGAACAAATTAATCAAATAACAGAGAGTTTTGCCAATGAAGATGCCTTCTTTAAGGAAATTGTAGAGGGATTAATGAATTCTGAAAATTCAGTTGACATAAGTAGAATTGTTGAAGATAAAGTAAATAAAATGGATTTTGAATTGTTTGAGAAAATTTTGCAGGATTTGATATCCAGAGAATTAAAATTTATAGAATATTTAGGAGCTGTATTAGGACTTATGATCGGTGTTGTACAAGGGATTGTAGTAAGTTTATAAATTTTAATTTTGATTTTTAACTAACATTTTCTATTATATATTGACATATTTCTTGTAAAAACATATTAATAATTGTAAAATGAGTATTAGATAAATTTTGTTTCATTTAATTTTTTTATAACATTTTAGGAAAGTTATATGAAATATTTTAAGATTGCCTTATAATAAGAACTGATGGAAGAATACTCGACAATCTTCTTATCTGTTAGTTCTTATCTATTTAAGGCAATTTTCATTTGAACAATTCTGATTTATAGTAATGTAATACAACTTTATATTAGTGATTTTAAAAGTTATGCACAGATAAACATAATCTGTTAACATAATGTGGATAACTTGTATTTTTTAGATTCTACCTAAGGGATAGTCATAAAATAAACTCTAATTTTCGAGTATGAATTCACACGATTTAAGTGAACTTCAGACGAAAAGAATTAAGTATTATTTTTTAGGTTATCCTAAATTAAAATATCCTTTAATATTTTATCTGATCTCAAAATAGTTTTAGCCATGTCATTATATTTTTTATTATGTAGGTATGTATATCTGTTTGGCTTAATAGTAGGTGCTATATCGATTGCTTTTTCAAAATCATCAAATTTTATTTCTATATTTTTAACATAATTAAAAAATCCAGTAGTTTTTAAAAAGTATTCTACACGTTCTTTACGATATTCTTGAACCCTACTCATTAAATAAGTGGCAATACCTACTTGAATTCCATGTAATTGTGGAATACTTAATATTTTATCTAAAGCATGAGATATTAAATGTTCACTCCCACTTGCAGGAGCACTACTGCCAGCTATTTCCATTGCAATTCCGCTTAAAGTCAATGAGTCTACAAATTCTTTAATAAAGTAATCTTCATAAATACTTTGAAAATCTAATCTTAATACACTATCTATAGATTTTTTTGAAATCATTGCAGCAAAATCATTAACGATAGCTTTATTATTTTCTTCTTCGTATTTCCAATCATTTAAAGCAGTAATTTTAGAAATTAAATCACCAATTCCTGAATAAAAAAACTTTACAGGCGATTTTTTTATAACTCCAATATCTACTACAATACCATAGGGCATTTTAGCATGAACGGAAGTTCTTTTGCCATTTATAACCAAGGAGCTTCCAGAGCTTGAAAAACCATCGTTTGAAGTTGAAGTTGGCACACTAAAAAAGGGCTTATCATTTAAAAAGCTTATATATTTTGCAACATCTACAACTCTTCCTCCACCTATTCCAATTATTAAATCAGTCTTTGGAGGAATTGAAAAACCATTTTCAACAATATCTGAGATATCATTACTTTCAAATTCATATAATTTTGTAATTTCTATATTTCCAATGTTTTTTATAGAGGATAAAACAGTATCTCCAAATAGTTCTTTAATACCACTTCCAAAAAAAATTGCTATTTTATCAAATCCAGCTTTATTAATATAAAAACCTAAATTGGCTAATTTATCAAAACCAACTTCCATTATTGCTGGAATTGAAATTCTATTAGTTAAATTCATTTAAATCACTCCAATACTAGTTAAATGATCTTTAATTTCAGTAAAATTATCAAAATCAATAAAATCTATTTTTCTTTTTAATAACATATCCTTTAAATCTATTCTAGCAAAAATTAAATCTGCCTGAATTGCTGCTTTGTAGTCTGGTTCACCATCACCAGCATAGAAAATCTTTTTATATTGATTTTTAAAATTTTTAACTACTTTTGCCTTATCAACACCAGAAATTTTTGAAAAAAATGGACTATTCTTATCTGGCTGCATGTGAATTCCACCATCTTTATATATACCTTTGTTTGAAATCACTCTAATCCCTTTTATTTTTTTATATTCCAATAATTTTTCAATATAATATGAAGACCCTGCACTTAAAATTACAAAATCACCATTATTTTCAGTTACTCTTTTCATTAAATCCAGAGAAGAATCATCGAATATAATTTCTTTAATGTCTTCATAAATTTCAGCCTCAGTACAATTAATTGAGGTGAAAACTATATTTAGAAAATCAAAAACTGGTATTTTACCCTCTCTCCATTTTATATAGGATGGCATAGCTTTTTCTTTTAGGTGATTGTCTATTAAAACCTGAAAAAAATCTGTTCTTGTTAATGTTCCATCAAAATCTGAAATAAATATAAAATTTTTCACATTAATTTATCCCTATCTCTTATATTTATACATAATAAAAAATTTTATAAGACAATTTTTTTCTGAAAATATCGATGGTTTAATGAATTTTCAAAAAAAGTTGACTATTCTATTTTTTGATTCTGTCTTAAAAAGTAAACTCTCAGCTAAATTATACCATTATATTGTGTAAAAGAAAAAATAGATTATATTATCAGAAAAACTTATTGAATATATTTATGTAATATCCGAAATAATATACAGGAAATAATATAGGATTACTCAATATATTCTTAAGATGTATTCAATTTTAAAAAAATTTATTTTTATAATGATATTTTATATAGCTATTCTCAGAGGATAAGAATGCAGGACTATTTTTTGAATATCCATGAGAGGAATTATTTCATATAAAATCAACAGTGAAATGATATATAATTTATTGATTTTAAAATGATTTAACAAAAAAAATCATTTGAAGCCTTTTGCTCCGATATGTTATAATTGGACTGTGTTTTTATGGGATTGATTGTCATGATGTATAATGATTTTTAAGTTTTTAAAATTACATTTTAAAGAAAGGTTTTTATTATGAAAATACTTATTTCAGGTAATAAAGGACAGTTGGGAAGAGAAATTACAAAACAAACAAATTCAGATGAATATAGTATAACAGGTGCGGATATAGATGAATTAGATATAACAGATTTTAATGCAACAGATTTGTTTGTAAGCAATATAAAACCTGATGTTATAATAAATTGCTCTGCATATACAAATGTTGATGCATGTGAGGATAATGAAAGTTTGGCTTTTAAAGTAAATGCATCAGGTGCCAGAAACTTATCTCTTTGTGCTAAAAAAATAGGAGCTAAAATAGTGCATATCTCTACAGATTATGTTTTTGATGGTAATGCTACAAAACCCTTAAAGGAATATGATAATATTTCTCCTATAAATAAATATGGTGAAAGTAAAGAATATGGTGAGAGATTAGTCAGAGAAACTAATGAAAAACACTTTATATTGAGGACATCATGGCTTTATGGTGATGGGAATAATTTTGTAAAGACAATGTTAAAATTATCAGAAACAAGAGATAATCTTGATGTTGTAGATGATCAGGTTGGCTCACCTACCAGTACAGTTGATTTGGCTAAATGTATTTTGGAATTAGTTTCTACTGAATTATATGGAACTTATCATGCAACAAATGAAGGTGTTTGTAGTTGGTATGATTTTGCAAAGAAAATATTTGAATTAAAAGGTATTGATATGATGGTTAACAGGGTAAATAGCGAACAATTTAAAAGAAAAGCCAAAAGACCTGCTTATAGTGTTTTAGAAAATTTTATGTTAAATGTTGAAGGAAAAAATTGCTTTAGACATTGGGAAGAGTCTTTAGAAGAATATTTAAAGAACTTATAAATAATTTATAAAATAGGAGATATGTAAATGAAAAAAAATATTTTAATAACTGGTGGAGCAGGATTCATTGGAAGTAATTTTGTAATTTACATGAATAAAAAATATCCTGATTATAATCTTATAAACTTGGATTCACTTACATATGCAGGTAATATTAAAAATTTAGATTCTATTAAGGACAATAAGAATCATAAATTTATTAAAGGTGATATTTGCAATGAGGAACTTTTAGATTACATCTTTAATGAGTATAAAATTAATTATGTAATTAATTTTGCAGCTGAATCTCATGTTGATAGAAGTATACTGGATCCTGGAGTATTTGTTAAGACAAATATATCAGGCACAAATAATCTTTTAGCAATATCTAAAAAATATTGGCTTGATTCTAATATTGACTATAGTGAGTTTAAATACATTCAGGTTTCTACTGATGAAGTTTATGGTTCCTTGGGAGAATCAGGCTATTTTACAGAAAATACACCGCTTAATCCTCACAGTCCTTATTCATCAAGTAAAGCAGGAGCTGATCTTTTAGTTAATTCTTATTTTGATACATTTCAATTGCCAGTTAACATAACAAGATGTAGTAATAATTATGGACCATATCAGTTTCCTGAAAAATTGATTCCTCTCATGATAAATAATGCATTAAATAAAAAACCTTTGCCTGTTTATGGTGATGGATTAAATGTGAGAGACTGGCTATATGTTGAAGATCACTGTAGTGCAATTGATCTTGTAATGCATAAAGGAAGCCTTGGTGAAGTATATAATATAGGCGGGCATAATGAGAAGAAGAATATAGAAATTGTAAAGTTAATAATAAATTATTTAAATGAAAAAGTAGATAAAAATATCACTAAAGACCTAATAAAATATGTAGAAGATAGAAAAGGTCATGACAGAAGATATGGAATAGATCCTAAAAAGATAACAGAAGAACTTGGATGGGAACCTAATACTATGTTTGACAAAGGTATAAAAATTACAATTGATTGGTATTTGGAAAATAAAAAATGGATTGAAGATATAACTTCTGGAGAATATCAAAATTATTACAATAAAATGTATAAAT
>JBDMZA010000376.1:0-6743 GCA_039770155.1 Clostridiales bacterium | reverse complement strand
TTAGTATAAAACAATGGTTCATTATAGACACCTTTATTTGCAAATGAACAATATGCAGCAGCCATTTTTAATGGGGTTGAATTTATATGACCACCTAAAGCTATTGATATTGAACCATTATTATAGTCATCTTGTTCATCAGCATCTGGATTTTTCTCTCTAGCTTTTTTAGTTGCTTCAGCATTTGCAGTTTTACTATCATATAGATTTAATTTTTCTAATGTTTCGACTGCTTCGGTCTTATATTTGTCCTTTAATTGTAAAAAAAGTTTAGCTGCAATTACATTATTGGAAGTTGCTACAGCTTCTCTTGCTGAGAGCATACCATAATGTTTGTCTGCAACGTAATTTTTAGGATATCTGACGTTTTTATCCCTACTATAATATACAGGAACATCATCTATTACAGATCCCGGATTGATTAATCCAGATTCTAATGCAGGAGCATATGCAGCAACAGGCTTAAAGGATGAACCAGGCATGCGGCCACCAGATCCAATACCATTACCTGTTGAACCTGTTGCATAATTTGAAGGAATACCGTCCTTTTTGCCTCTTCCACCATAAAGAGCTTTAACAAAACCAGTATTTGGATCCATTATAACCATTCCAGCCTGTACATTATATTCTAAATCGTCTTCATCACTTGTTCCTGTACTTACATAGTTTTTACCCTTAAAGATTGAAGTGCCTTCAGCAGCATCTTTCTTTTCTTCATCACTTTTTTCTACTAAAGATGATGAAAAATATTTTGCTTCATTTAAAAATACAGAATCCATTTTTTCCTGTATTGATTTATCAAAGGTCGTATAAATTTTATATCCTTTTTTATAAACTTGGCTACGAGCAGCAACTTCGGTTATTCCGGATTCTTCTGAAAGTTCTGCTGCTGCTTGATCAATTACAGCATCGACAAAATAACTTTGTTCAGTACTTTTACCAATATTTAAATTACCTTTTTTAAACTCTATTGTTTCTGATTTAGCTTTTTCATATTCAGCTTTTGTAATATACCCTTGTTCGTACATTTTGGGAAGGATAACATTTTTTGCTTTATCTAGAATATGTTTTTGATTTTCTTTATCACGTGGCATATAATAATTAGGTGTTTGAGTAATACCAGCTAATACAGCACATTCTAAAATAGTTAATTTATCACCTTCACTTATATCTTTTTCATAAAATCTTAAAGCAGCTGATTTTACTCCATTTACAGTTGCAGGAACTTCATCCTCATCAACTTCACCATTACCATTTTTATCATCATTATCGGCACCCATATGAATTATATTTAAATAGTTTTCAAGGATTTTCTTTTTGCTCATACTCTTTTCCATTTCTGTTGCTCTATACATTTCTATTATTTTTCTTTTATAAGTACTTTCTTTATCTTGTGTAATATTTCTTACAAGTTGCATTGTTAATGTACTACCACCTGATTGACTTCCTAGAATAGTTGTTATTACACCTCTTGCAAATCCAAAATAGTCTACACCGTTATGTTCTTTAAATCTTTCATCTTCTAGGGCAATAAAAGCTTCCTGTAATTCAGGTTGAATTAAATCAATGGATACAAATTCTTTATTTGAATCATTTGATAGTTTTTGTATTAACTCCTCATTTTCATCATATATGGAAGTAGTTAAATTATCTAATGCCATTTGCTCATCAGACAATTTGAGATCGCTTTTATTGTAACTGCTTATAGCATTATATACTATACCTACAGCTGCTAATATTCCGACAATAAAACAAACAGCAAAGATTTTTAAAAATAGAAAAAAACGTTTTTTTGTAAAAAATTTATTTCCTGAGCCATCATTATTAGAACCTTTTAAGCCTGGCTTATAACTATCCTCATAATAATTATCAAATTTTTCATTTGGTTTATTTGAAGCAAAATTATTTTGATTATAATTGTTTTCTTCAAAATTTGGCTTGTTACCTCTATTTAAAATCTGATTATAATAATTTTGATTATTTTCACTATTTTGCTTATAATCTTTATTATGAGGCTGGCTTCTTGGTATTTGATTAGGCTTATTACCATTGTTGACATTATTCCTTATAGGGCCTTTAAAACTAGGAACTCCCGACCTTGGTTTATTACTATTAGGAACATTTCTGCCTAAATCATTGATTTTAGGTTTATTATTTTGATTATTTGAACCAGAAGGTCTTCTTCTATTTGAATTCATTGGTGGTTCATAATCTGAAGGTTCGTTTGGTTTCAATTACTTTCACCCTCCTAAAAAATTATAAATATAAAAATTTCTAAAATATAATATCATAATTGATCTAGAACTTGCTTAATCACTAGTCAAGTTTATTATTATTAAAGAATTCTTATTATAATTTTTAAAATATTATTTTAAGATTATAATAAAAAATAATACCAAATTCTTATTGTCTAGAATCATAAATTCGTTTGACTCTTTAAACAAGAAATGTATTTATTTTTTGTTTATTATTTAATGATTTAATCATCATCATCATCATCGTCTTCGTCTTCGTCATCGTCATCGTCATTATTATTATCTTTTGGTTTTTTACGCAATCCGAAAAAGTCATCCCAGTTGTCAAGATCAAAAAATCCACTATGAATTTCACATTTGTTATTTTTATTGTATTCATATATCCAATCTTCTGGATATGGGTCAGAAGGTGATTTTTTTTCATATGGATCAGGCCTTTTTATTAATGCTACTTTTTTCTTAACATTATTTGGACATTTATCTGTAGCTAATGTAGCAACATTATTTAATTGAGTACTTTTTTCACAAATTTCTACTTCTATGTGAGTTTGGCAAGAATTACTAGGTTTTGGTTCTGTTCCCTTTATAAAAATCTCCTCTATTATAGCATCATTTCTTTGGTCTTTGCTACATATACTGGAAGGATATTCACCTGAATATTTGCAAACATTTGATTTAACAATGTTTTCTGGCATATTAAATTCTTTAGCCTCAAGGTTCGCATGGGCACTTTGCATTACTTTTTGCCATATAAGAGCAGGAGCATTTGGCATATCACTAGGTAGCGATTTATCTTGAGCTTCATCTCCATACCATACAGCACCTACATAATATGGTGTATAGCCTACAAACCATTTGTCTGCATAATCTTGAGTAGTTCCTGTTTTACCTGCAACAGTAATTTTTTGCTGATTTTTATTTGTTATATTTACTAATCCTGCGGCAGTTCCCGATTCACATACTGTTTCCATCATATCTGTCATTACATAGGAACCTTGTTCAGAATAGACAACATTTTTTTCCTGTTTAATTTCTTTATTTTCTGATTTTGATTTTTCTATAATGATTTTATCTGAGCTGTCAGTGACCTTAGTGTATAATATGGGTTCTATATAAATACCTTTATTAGCAAAAGGAGTATATGCTCCAGCCATTTGTAATGGATTTGTTTCAACTCCTCCACCCATAACAGTAGAAGTAACAACATTATCTTTTGTCATATCTTTGAATCCGACTTTATTTAAATAGTCTTTTACAGATACTGATTTAACCTGCTCCCAAAGCTTAGTTGCTGGAATATTAAGAGATTTAGCAAGACATGTTCTAAGTGGTACTAAGCCTCTGAATCTTTTATCATAATTCATAGGATATATTTCATTGATAGTAGGATCTAAATAAGCTGGAGAATCATCAAAAGGAGTAGCTGCTGTCACCATTTGAGTATCTATAGCAGGTCCATATGCAGATATAGGTTTAAAAGTTGAGCCTGGTGATCTCATCATACTATCACTTGTTGCCATATTAAATCCTCGTACAGATTCTTTTTCTCCATAACCTCCATATAAAGCTTTTACCTGACCTGTAGCTGAATCTAATAATACCATTGATGCTTGAGTTTTGTAACCTTCATAATTAGTTGTAGGAAAATTACTACTATCTGTAAATATGGAATCCATTGCTTTTTGTATATTTTGATCAATTGTAGTATAAATTTTTAAACCACCACTATGAACATAACTTAATGCTTCTTGTTCATTCATACCAGTTGAGACAAAATCCTTTATTAAGGAGTCTACAACGGAATCTACAAAGTAACTTTGAGATGATTTAGAGTTTTCATCTAAATCTCCCTTCACATATTTAATTTTTTCATTTATAGCTGAATCATATTGTGAGTTTGTTATAAAATCTTCATCTAACATTACTTTTAATACATTAGAGCGTCGTATTTCATTATTTTTGTTATTTTCGCTGTTAGAATCTTTAAAGGTAGGAGAGTATGCAGCTGGATGCTTGGTAATACTGGCTAAACATGCACATTCTGTTAAGGTTAACTTATCTTTCTCTAAATCTTTATTAAAGTAATATTTAGCAGCAATTTTAACTCCATTCATATTTCCACCCAGATTTATTTGATTTATATATTTTTCTAAAATTACATCTTTAGCAGCTTTTTTACTGCCCTTTTCAGCAACTAATTTTTCTTCAAGTTGTTTTGCTAAATGTTGTTCTTGAACTTTTCTATCTATTTGTCTTGCATCATTATTTGTCAAATTTTTTACAAGCTGCATAGTCAATGTGCTTGCACCACGCATTTGTTGAGTGGGATGAATTACTTTTGAAAATACAGCGCCTATAAGCCCTTGATAATCAACACCATCATGTTCATAAAATCTTTTATCTTCAATAGCAATAAAAGCTAATTTAAGTTCCTCTTGAACTTTATCTAAAGATATCCATTCTCTATTTATATCTTTATCTCTTAGGGTAGCAATTTTTTTCCCATTAGAGTCATAAACAGTTGAGTTAATTTTAACATCCGTTGTTAAACTTTCATTTAACGGAGGTGTTTTTTTTATTATTCCATAAATTGATCCGCCTAAGATTCCTAAACCGGCAACACCTACTAATAATATGGCAGTAATAAAAAATCTTATTAATTTAAAAAAAGACATTTTCTTATGCTTTTGAATATGTACGTTTTTATTTCTAGCATTATTAATCATAATACTAATCCCCCTAGTTAGTAAAAAAACAACCATGAAATGGCAAAAACCAACATCAATTAATATTATTATATCATACTAAATTAATGATTTTCTTCATTATCGGACTAAAAAAATAAAATCTCCGATATTTTCGAAAAAGTAAGCCAAGATGATTTTTGAGTTGAATTACATAGCACATTAAACGAAAAAATTTGATATTAATTATTATATTATTATATATAATTATCAAAATGATAAATTTTATCGAAGTAAATAACTATTCATGTTTTTTGATTTTAATCTGTATTATAATCTTCCAAAGTTTCTAACTTATTTTTATCTTTATCTGAATCTTCAGTTTCTTCTTTTCTATTAAATACTTGTATTAAAACTGAATCTTCATCAGAGCTTTTTTGCTTTTTATTAAATAATTTAAAAAGTTTAGAGTTATTTTTCTTTGTATTTTTATTGTTTTCTTCATCGATTTTACTATCTTTGTTGTTAGTTTCTTTTTTTAATTCTTTTGTTTTAACTGGTGTAGATGTTATAGTTTTTTTTTGTTTAATATTTATTGATTCAGTCTCCAAAGTGGTTTGATTTTTGGCTCTGGCTCCAAGTCCTTTTTTTACTTTAGTAGTCTTTTTTATTTCTTTATTTTCTTTTGAAACAGGAGTTTTAATATCAACTTGATTTTTTTTCAAGGATTCATTTTTATTTACTTTTTGTAAAACTCTTTTTTGTTTTTTTATTGTGTTTTTTAAAATTATTTCATCATCTTTTTTATTTTTATCATCCTTAATGGATTGTGAATTATTATTTTTTATTAGTTGACATTTACCTTTGAAGTTACTGCAATCACTTGCTATAAAAGATTTTACATAAATATCACCTATTATTTGAGCATTTGAGTCAATTTTTAAAAGTTCATAAGATTTTATGCTACCATTAACAAGTCCTGATAAATAAACATTATTTGCAACAATATTACCTTCTATTTCAGCACCAAAAGATATTTGTAAAGTGCCTTCTATTTTTATATCACCACGAACCTTTCCTGCAATTTTTAGGTTACCTTTTCCTTCTATACTGCCATTAATAATTATATCCTTACCAATACTTGTATCAGTATTTAAAAGATTACCTAAGTTATTTGTTTTTGACATAATAATCCACCCACTAAAAATTAAAATAATTTAAATTTTTCTACTCTAAATAATTTTTACACATAATAGAATAAAAATCAATATTGTATTTGGTTAGAATATTGTTAAGGATAAATTTCATATGTATTTCGTATTAAATATAAAATTAAATAAACTATAGATTGTAGCAATTTAATTATATATGATATATTTTTAAGAAGAATTTAAAAAATAATATTGAATCCCTATTTTTTGAGAAATATTAATAATATGTGATATATTACCATGAAACGCCAGTAGTAAATATTTTTGCTTAAGAGTGAAAAGTTGCTGCTAGATTAATTGCTGTGGTTTAATATCTGTTTTGAACATTGTTAATAAAATTTAAAAAAATAAATATAGGATAATTAAAGATACATAATAATACAGAATTTATTTAGTCTGAAGTTAGCTTCAATTGTGGGAATTCATACTGGATAATTTGGAATTGCTTTTTTAAATGTCTCTGTAATAGGTATTATTATGTATTTGAGAGATTTAATTTATTTAATATTTTGAAGGAGTATTAATATGATAAAAAAAAATGATTTATATACAGTGAACATAACAGATTATAATCATGAAGGTTATGGAGTATC
>JBDMZA010000375.1:0-5049 GCA_039770155.1 Clostridiales bacterium | reverse complement strand
TATGGGGTTTTTTTTAATATCCCCGTTCAGCTAGTACATAATAACATCATAATTAATTAATGTCAATATAGTTTTTTAAAAATATATTTATATTAATTATGCTTCTTTTATATTTAAGGAAAGCCTAAAAAATAATACCAAATTCTTTTCGTCTGAAGTTCGCTTAAATCACGTGAATTCACACTCGAGAATTAGAGTTTATTTTTTGGCTATCCCTAAAAAACATAATTAATTTTCAAGATATCATATATATCACTCAATAAAATTATTGAAAAACTTTCTTTACTAATTTGTGCCACCTTCTGTAGTTGGTTCTGGTGTATTCACTATAGTTGGAACAGGTGTAGGATTTACAGTTACTATAGGAGTATTTGTTTTAACAGGTAGTACTGTTGGTGCAACTGTTGGTGCTGATGTTTTTTTTATAGTACTAACAGGATTTGGAGTATTTTGATTATTCGAATTATATGTCTCTGATTCAGGTTTTACTGTTATTTCTGACTTAATTTCACTTTTTGAATCATATTCTTTGTCTTCTTTGTCTTTTTCATCGTCTTTATTTTTTTCTACTTTAACTTCATTTCCTGTACTAAAATACTTGTTAATTATCTCATTAGCAGAATATTCTTTTTTATTAGAATTATCAATAATCTTATTTGTAAATTCTACATCACTTTCCACATCAACAACAGCAATCTTAAATGTGCGTACATTATTCTTACTTAAATCTTTTAAATTAGAACCTATTTTTATCACTGTTTCTAATTGAAAATCAGTTTCTAATTTATCAAATACTATACCTAATATTTCCTGTACCTTACTCAATGAACTCAATGAAGCTTTTTGTTTTATAACCTCTTTAATAAATTTATGTTGTGCATCTATTCTGTTAAGATCACTACCATTATAATACTTACTTACTTCATTAAAAGACTTATCACTTAAGTATAAATCTCTTTGAGGGTGTCTAAATCTCATAACACCTTCAGCTTTTTCTCCATCTAATTTTTGCTCACCTTTTTTAACACTTATCTCTAAATTTTGCTGAGGGTCATTATAATATAAATCACAAGGTACATTATATTTTATACCACCTAATTCATCTATAACATCTCTAAAAACATCTGTTTTTATCAATACATAATAATCTATATCAATGCCGATCAATTCACCAATTGATTTTTCTAGCGCAAGACAACCATCATTTTCTCCTCCCCCATTTGCATAAACAGAGTTTATTTTTGCTATATTTCCATTATAATCAATTCTTGTGTCTCTAGGAATTGATAATATATTCATTTGTGAATTTTTCGGATTATAATTTACAATCATTATTGTATCAGTTCTTATAGGATCTCCAGAATTTACAGCAACATCTGCTCCTGTTACTAAAACATTTACAGGTTCTTTTAAAGGCTTGTATTCATCTAAATTTAAAAAATCCGAAAACTTGCTTCCATCTTTATTATTATTTATAGAATTTAATAAATATATGCCAAAAATAAATAGAACCAACGCAGTGAAAATACTCGAAATAAAAATAAGTTTTCTTAATTTTCCCATCCATTTAACCTCAATTGTATTATTTTATTATAATCTATCGAATATTATATCCTCTATGCCAAATACTTTCAATTACATTTATTTTATTTTCATCAAATTCAGTCATTAATTTTATAAAAAATATTGTTTTTTTGTGTATTTAGAGTTTTTTTACCAAATAATATTATATTTTAATTACAAATACCTTTTATAAACTTTTTTTTCTAATATTGAAATAATTTTTTTATTTTAGGATTTTCACCGCAAAGCGGACATTCATTTCTTTTTTTCCATTTTATTTCTCTAAAAAAAGTCTTTTTTGAATCAAAAGAAAGGATTCTACCTGATATTGTATTACCAATATCAGTTATAACTTTAATAGCTTCAAGTGCCTGAATAGAACCTATTACACCAGCTAGAGCACCTAAAATTCCCTGTTGCTCTAAATTATATAATAATTCTTCTTCTGGTTCTTTATACAAACATCTGTAACAAGGGGTTTCATCTGGAATTATTGTCATAACTATACCATCATAATCTGATACTGATCCTTCTATAACTGGTTTTTTTAAAAAATAACAACAATCACTTACCAAATATCTTGTAATAAAATTGTCGCTGCAATCAACAACAATATCAAATCTTTTTACTATACTATTAATATTGTTAATGGTAAGTTTTTCTATAAATTTAATTACATTTACTTCTGGATTTAATAACTTAATTTTATCTTCTGAAGAAATCACTTTATCAATACCAATATCCTTTGTATTATGAATTATTTGTCTGTTTAAGTTTGTTATTGTCACAATATCATAATCAACAATTCCCAGTGTTCCAACACCAGCTGCTGCAAGATAAAATAATACAGATGAACCTAGTCCACCTGCTCCAACCACAAGAATTTTAGCTTTGTTTAATTTTTTCTGATTTTTAATTCCAAAATCTTCAAGCATTATTTGCCTTGAATATCTATTATTACTATTTATATTATTTATATCTTTCAAATTTATCACTCCCAACAATACTATTCATTTATTCTTCTTAATGTAACCTAAAAAATAATAATCAATCCTTTTAGGCAGAATCAAAAAATAAACTAGTCAACTTTTTTTAAAAATTCGTTAAAGCATCGATATTTTCAGAAAAAAATTGTCTTATGAAATTTTTGATTATGCCTTAGCCTGATGTTCACTTGAAACATATGAATTCATTCTAGAGAATGTTTATTTATTTTTTGACTATCCCTTAATTGCAATCACAATAAAATTCTTTAAATCTTTATCTTTTATTTTTACATTACTATATAGTTTATAACCATTTTGAGTATAAATATTTTTAAAACCAATAAATTTTAAAGTTTTTTTAATTTCATCCACATCAAAATATCTTCTATAAGTTATAATTTCGTCCTTAATACTTTCATCAATCAACACTTGCTGAATTCGTTCCTCCAAATCTCCTATAAGTTTTCTTTTGTCTTTCAAAATCACTTTTATATCATTTGAATAAAAAGATTTTTGAAACCATATATCTTCTATCTCAGGTTTTTTTAAACTCCTTGGATAAAATAGGTCAATAATTAAAATACCCTTATCTTTTAACATTGAATAAACATTTTTGATAAAAGTAATTCTTTCTTTATCATTTAATAAATAATTATATGTATAAAAACTTATAAATATCCTATCAAAATTTCTGTCTATTCTATAATCTGATAAATCTAATTTTATAAGATCTAATTTACCATTATTTATATAACTTATTAATTTTCTATTTGCAATTTTCAACATATCTTCAGAAATATCTATTCCTGTAACATTACAATTTGAAGCTAACAAAGGTTTTAATATTCTACCTGTACCACAACCAATTTCTAAAACATCATTATCTTCATTAATATATTTTAGATATAGTGGAATATCTTCTTTAAAATGATCTACATATGAATCATAATAGATTGCGAATTTTTTATAAATATCTGATACCATATTTTTATTATATAAATCTTTGAATTTTTTTTCATATAAATTTATGTAACAAACTTTATTATATTTATCAACAACTATTTTAGTGTCAATTACTTTAAAATCATTTATTTCAAAGTAATTGGTAATTTTTTTCAATTCATTGTCACAGTAGACTCTTAATGAATTAATTCTATTTGAAAATATTAAACTTTTTATTTTTTCTATAAAAATAAGCTCTAAAGCATAATCTTCCCATTGTTCTATTATGTAAAAATAATCTAAATAAATAGTATTTTCCAAATCTTCATCCCAAAATTTATTATTATATGAAACTTTAAACATACCTGATAAAATTTCATTAATTCTAAGAAAATAGATTTCTTTTGTATTAATATCTTCATCATAGTCTAACTCTAGGTTGTTTGAAGGCTTTATAATAAATCCACTATCTTCATCACTATTTAGTAATTCTAATGTTTTATTATAAAATAATAAAACATTAGAATTTTCTTCACTCATTTTTTCCAATTTAATTTTCATACACATCGGAATAAAAGAAATTCCATTTACAATTTCTTTTTCTCCAATCACTTTAAAACCTAATTTTTTATATACTTCTGATGCAAAAATTGATGAATTAACTGTAAACTTTGTTAAATTCCTATTTTTATTAATACATCTTTTAAATGCTTCATTAAATAACTTTTTTGCAATGCCTTTTTTATGATAATTTTTACTCACAAATAATAAGTTAATATGATAATAATTTTTTACAGATATTACTCCTACAATTTTTCCATTATCAAAACATCCGATTAAAAATTTTTTAGAATTATTCATATCATATTCAATCACTTTAGGTTTTATACTATCTTTAAAATTTTCAATTCCCTTATTTGTAAACTCAAAAGATACAAACTCTAAAAACACATCGCATACAAGATTATAAACATCATCTAAGTCAGTAATTGTAATATCTCTATATATCATAATATGCCTCTTTTCAATATTTTGTCTGTTAATTTTTTTTTTAGATATCTTTAAGAAAATCTATAAAAATAATATCATATTTTTTAATCTAAAAATCACTAAAATTTATAAAAAAGTATTATTAATTTATCACAATTATGAGATTTTCAAAAACAAAACTTAACCCAACTTTCCTATTTCCAGTGGAAAATCAACTAAATTATTAAAAATTTAGCTTAAAAATAAAAAAATATGCACTTCAAACGTGCATTATATGGTTTGAAAATCCCATTATAGTGACCTAAAACAAATTGCCAATTAATTTAACTATTTACTATCAAGACCTTTCATGAAATAATATTGTCTGGTGTACCTATTATAATTATGATTGGAATTTTAAATATGTTTATAAGAAAAAGTGTAACAAGAAATAAAAAAACTAAAACTGAATATGTAGCACATAAATTAGTTGAAAGTTATAGAACTGTAGAGAGTATATAAATAAGAATCTCAAAGAAATATATTTTGAAGATAATAAATTAGACTTACCATATGGATGGGAGAAAAT
>JBDMZA010000374.1:0-2884 GCA_039770155.1 Clostridiales bacterium | reverse complement strand
TCATGGGATCAAGGGACTGGAAACACAGGTTATTTAATAGGTTCTTCGCCAAATGGTCAACTAGTAATTAGAGATAGTTTTATTGGTAAAAATTATAATAGAACTTTTCCATGGTATTCTAATGCTGCAACTTCAAACAGAGAGTTTATCTCTAATATCAAAGAGATAAGAGATTTAAATGATCCAAATTATAATCGCTTGTGGGAATATAATAATAGAGGACCTGGAGCAATGAGACGTAATCAGAAATTTCATAAGACAATTTTTTGATTATGCCTAATACCCAATTCTTTTCGTCTGATATTCTTTTAAATAATAGGAATTCATATTCTAGAAGTAGGGTTTATTTTTGGGTTATGATTTATATTGATTTATTCAATTTGTAAATATGATACTATTTTTTAGGATTACCTAAATTAATTTTATTTAATACTATATTTTTTAAATAGAGGGCTTCTTCAACTTTCAATATAATAACTGTTGAGATATAAATTATGCCACATAGGGATATTTCAAATATAAACCAAAGCAATTCTTTGAATTTGGAATTGATTGAGAAAATCGTATTATTATAATTGTAAGGGCTGAATTTATGCGTGAAATATAGTATAGTGCCCATTAAAATAGAAGAAAACATTAGTTTTGATATAAATACACCAAATGACTTTAATTCAATTAAATCAACTTTTTTATGTAGAATAAAAGTTAAACAAAAGGCGTTAAAAACAGCTGTTGAAGAATAAGAAAGAGCCATACCCGCAGCATCGAGATTTGTATATGTTAAAAATAAAAAGCATAGTCCAAAATTTATTATTATAGTTATAGATGAGGTTATAAGGGGGGTTTTTGTATCTTTTAGTGCATAAAATGCTCTAATAATTATTGATAAAAATGATTGAGCTAATAAAGCAATAGTAAAATAAAGCAATATTTGTCCTGTATAGACGATATTTATATTATTTGACCATTTATATATTATACTGATAATTGATCTATTAATTATTATAAATGTTACTACAGCAGGAAGATTTAGCAATAGAACAACTTTCAAGGATCTATTTACAAGAATTTTATATTCATTCATTTGATTTAGAGCAACTTTTTCCGATAGAGAAGGAAGCATTGCAAAACCAATTCCAAGGGCAAATATTCCATATGGTAATTGCCAAGTTTCGCTGGCATTTCTATATGCTGTTAAGCTACCTGTTTTTAACATACCAGTGAATATTGTTGATGTGAAAATATTTATTTGGACTACAGAAGCAGAGATTATCAATGGTATTGATATAAATAGTAATTTTTTAAATCCCGAATCTCTTAATGAAAATCTAAACTTATAGAATTTAATAAAATATTTAAATGAAAAGGAAAACTGAAAAATAAAATAAACAAAATTACTAAATGCAATCCCTGCTGCAATTGCTTTAACTCCATGATTTTTTAATACGAATATACTTAAAACTGCTGTTATATTATATATTGACGGACCAAATGAAGCAGCAGCAAATTGTTTGTATGAATAAAGTATTCCATTTATCAAACCTGATAACATGAAAAATAAAACAGAAATAAGTAGGATTCTTGTTAGATCTGTTGTTAATAGTTTTTGTTCTATGGAAAAATTATTTGCTGTAAAGTTTACAATTTGACTTGCAAATATTGAACCTATTATACAAATTATAATAACTACAATAAACATAATATTTATATATGTACTTATAGCTATCCAACCTTGTTGTTCATCTTTTTTTGCGATATATCCAGAGAGTATAGGTATAATGGCGGATGATATAGCTCCACCTATTAATAAATTAAACATAAAATCCGAAATTGACATGGACATATAAAATGCATCTAAATCAGTTTTATTTGATATTACATTTGGGATCATTGTTGTTCTTAAAAATGCTGTAATTTTACTCATTAATAATGCTGTTGTAACAATTATAGCAGCATTAGCGACTAATCTGTTTGTACTTTTATTCAAAATTTTCCTCCGGAGTATAATCATAAAAATTCATTAGTAAATTATCTAAAAAGTTTAGCATATACATAGTTATAATACAAGATAATATGTTTGAAACTATTTATTCAATATTTAGGAGTACATCCAAAAAATAATGTCACATTTTTAAAATGTGACATTATTTTTGGGGCTCTCCTTAACTAATCTTAATATAGATATCTAATTTTTAGTGAATTGAATCCACTTTAAATCAAATTTACTTCCTGGTAAAAAAATTAAACTTACTTTTTGCTTACCAATAATATTATCAAGTTTAAACTTATTTTCAATATAAGTATCAGAATATTTAAATTCGACAATTTGATTAATATCAACTGTTTCATTACTAAATCTTATATGAATTGTGTTTAGAGGAATATGCGATTTACCACATATAATTAACTTTTTAAAACCTTTATTATTAAATTCCATATTATCAAATTCAATTACCACATTGTTACCAATATTCTTTATTGAATTATCTGTAATAAGATAGGAATCACCATAAATTTGGTCATTATCAGTAGCCATTAGTTTTGAATAAGCTTTTTCAATATACCTGAATTCAAATCCTTTTAAATGAATCTTTTGATTAATTCCAAATGTAATAGTGTTTAAGCCATGAATCTTTTCTGAAAGTATGAAAGTGTTAGATTGATATGTATTCCAATGCTTATCTGCTTGATAATACAAAGTCTCTATTAATCTGAATTCTTTATTTCCAGGTATTCCATTCCACAATTCAATTGGTAATTTATCATCACTCCAATATATAATTGGGACAGAAAATATATTGGAGCCAAAATCTCCAAAATCAACATTTTCAAATGTTATGTAACACATCTCATCTATTTTTGTAAGAATACCACCTAAATTTCC
>JBDMZA010000373.1:0-7621 GCA_039770155.1 Clostridiales bacterium | reverse complement strand
CATTTGTATCAACAAATGTCATTTTATTTTTATGTAATACTCCAGTTTCATTTACAGATATTAAATCATGGTATTTATCATAGGTTTTAATAGTGTATCCATTATTATTTTTATAAAAATAGTGATAAAATTTAAGTTCATCACAAGTTACCCAACCACTTTTCAAAAAAGCTTTCTCATCATCTTTAAATAAATTTATGTATAAAAATATAATGAGTATAAAAACTAAAAATATGCTGGAAATTTTAAATACTTTGTCTCTATTCATCTAATTTTCTCCTGTTTTTAATAACCCTTTGATGTATAGGTCTTTTTAACTTAGGAGTCTTTTTTAGACTTTTTATATGACTCTTAATATCATAGGTATTATTATCTTCTGGTTTACTTTTTATATTTTGTTTCTTGGAATTATCATTTTGAACCTTATTATTTACACTCTTTGAAGGATCTTTGTGTAGAGACTTTAGTTTTTTAGGATTGGTCCTTTGGATATTTCTTATATTAATTGGCTTTTTGTTTTTAGCTGCTAGATTTTTGGTTTTTAAATTATCTCTATTTTTTGTTTGGCTATCAGAGTTATTATCCGAAGGATTGCTCTTAGTTTTTGAAGCTGTATTATTTTTTCTAAGCCTTGAGGCGAAATTTTGATAAATTGTATAGTTAAAATTTTTATTATTATCACCACCACTACCTCTAAAAGGTTGAAATTGTGGCATTCTATGTCCAGGAGAATTTATAAAAGGAAACTCCTTTATTCTTCTGACTTTGTTTAGAGCCATATAAGGATTTGTAAGATCACTCTGCATGGATAAAAAGATAGAAATTATTGAATCTTTTTTTATAAATATAATCAAATAAAAAATCAATTGAATTGATGTTGCCGCAATCCACCCTTCTTTTGCGACATATTCAAATAATATCTCATTTATAGCAAATAAAATTGTAAATACAAATGTCAAAAGTACTTTCATTGCTGAAAAGCCAATAACTTTTGAAGCCCATATTTTGATTATATTAGTTCCATTAGGTAATAGAGCTAGAATCATAACAAAAACACCTAATATAAATATAAATATGGCCAAAAACTGATAACCTAAAATCAATATACAAAGTAAACATATCATTACGAGATTAGCCATAAGAGGAATAAAGTACATACACACAAATGCAAGTCTGTCAGTTGCCATATTTTGGGTTTCGATACTTTCCTCTTTAAAAATTTCTTTTAGTCTCTCGATTCTCTTGTCTTCATTTGGTGCCATTCTCAAAATTTCTTCTGCATATTTATCAGCTACATCTATATCACCAAACTCAAGGAACTTCCACGGTTTAACTACATATTGTTCCCAAATGAGGTTTGCCATGTATGTACTTCCATCTGTTTTTTCATCTTCTCCTATAAAATCTTGTTTTAGATCTAGAATTTCATTTGATATATTTGTCATAACATAATCAAGTTTATTAAGTAATAAATTTGGTTTATTGAAAAATATGAGACCAATGATTATAACAACTAACATTTTCATCACTGTAGACCAAAATTGAGCATTTTTTTGAGTTATAGTTTTGTAAGCAAAGTAAAATCCGAGAAGTGAAAGCATTATACTTAATAATACATTTGTACCTGTATCCTTCATGCTTTTTACCACTCTGTTTACTAAGTCTTTGAAAATATCGTAAACTTCGAAATTATATACTTTATCAATTAAATAAATCATAATTTCAACAAAAGATTGTTGTATAGAAAACATTACATCGGCATTACTGTTATATACCTGGTCTGAGTCAAAGAAAAACCAGCTACTCTCAAAATCAAGAGCATACTGGTCTTTGTAATAAGTTATATATTTATTTGAGTTATTTTTTGGATCATAAATCCTATCAATATTTGGCATTGCTGATCTTGCGGATTTAAATGTATCAGGTCTTATAATTGTATTGCCGTTTTCATCTTTAATAAATTTATCATCACCAAAGTCTATATCTAACTTAACATCTCCAGCATATATATTTAATTGAGTGATAATTATAAGTATAATTGTTAAAATAATAATGCATTTTTTCTTCATACTATTTCCCTCCTATTCTCTGGTGGAGTAGTTTTAAAAGCATTTAAAAGGTGATCATATACTACATCAAATTTTAATCTTCCAATCCTTCCAAACACATCTGAGAATAGGCATTCTCCATTTTCAAGGCCGTTCTCATCACTTGATAGAATTTCTATATTTTCCTCATTCACATCCATGCCTAAAAATTCCAATGTAGATGGAGCTTCTTCTCTGTTACCTAAGTTAAAAACAAATTTATATCTTATTGCATTTCTTATTCCCTCGGTCGTTAAATCTTTTGAAGAGTGGCCAATGAAAATACATGAAGTATTTAACGATCGCCCTGTTCTTGCTAGTCTTTCAAATAAATCTTCTCCCTGCTTAGTCTTTATGAGGCTCCAGGCCTCATCCATCAAAACTATTTTCTTGACTGAATTATCTGTTTGCGAAAAGTTTTTTGCAAAATTAGATATTGCAAGCATTAATACAGTTCCTAATTTTTCTTCAGAGGTATAATCATTTTTAGATATTGCCGAAGATCCTGGAAGTGTTAAATCCTGTATCATCAAAATATTTATTTTGTTGTTAAAATTTAATGCTTTTTGATTACCCTTGCTGTATAACAGTCCTGAAAGTGATGGTTTATTTAATGTTTTAATTTGCCTTGCTAGAAGTTTTGCATTTTTAAAACATTCATCATTTTCATCAAAATTATCTAATTCTATACATAAGCTCTCCATACAAGGGTTATTACTGATCTTTACTCTGTCTGTTGCTTCAATTAAAGCAATGTGTTCCTTACTACTTGATCTTATATCAAATAATTCTGTTAATATGTTTATAGCCAATTGTCCTGCTTCATTCATATTATTATTGTGAATCAAAAACGGATCCAATTTGCCAGAATCCTCTCTGGTACTCTTAAATTCAATAGTTGTAATAAACTCACTTAGTTCTGGAAGTTTATCTTCCCAATTCTTTCTATCACCCTTAGGATCAAGAATCAGTGCCTTCGCACCATTTAGAACATGTAGATATACTAAAAGATTAGAATTAAATGTTTTACCAAAACCCTGTGCGCCCTCCACAAATACAGCAGCAGGTTTATTTAATTGACAGGCATATAAGAGATCCAAAAAGATTGGTTTATATTGCACTCCACCTCTTCCAATATACATCCCTTGATTATCTCCAAGTTCAGTATTTGAACCAAAAATCCCCCCTGCTAAAGTTACAGGAGGAATAGGAATATCAAAGTCTTTTATATACCTATTTGTGCCTGGTATAAATTCCATAAAGAATTTACTTTGATCTGACCTTGGTCTTTCAATTCCAAAATTCATATCTTTAAAATAATCTTCAAGAATTTTTGCTCGGTCTTCCATTTCTTCTTTAGAAGATCCAGAAACACAAAAAGTTATTGATATTTCTGATAGAGGAGAGGAGCTTCTTTTTAAATCACTTTCTAAATTGTCTACACCCTCCATCGATAAAAGAAGTTCTTCTGGAACCATATCGTTTTTATTTACATGTTCAATTTGTGCTTTAATTGTCTGCCTTTTCTTATCAAGTTTTCGAATAGCTCTTTTGTGACTTGTATTTAAGATATTTATGCAAACTTCTACAGGAAAACCCATAAGTTGTGAATACATTATGTATTCACAACCTGGAAATTCCATGGAATCAGGTATTTTTGTTAAAGGAATAAAACTTTGCCAAGATTCACAATCACTATGCTCAATTCTCAATGCTCTTTTAGGTTTTAGATCTATCATGCCACTTGATAATGATACTATATCCTTTGAAAATGGAATTATTGTAGATCCATTATCATATGCTATGGGATTCCAATCATAGATTTTTTCTTTTTTATTTATTCCTCTGGTGAAAACTCTATTAAGAAGCCATTGGATTTCAGCTGCGTCTACTTCTTCAATATCAAATCTTCTTGATTGGTTTGTTTTAAATATTTTTGAAGCTTTATTGTAATTTTCTATTTCTTTTTTTCTTATAGAATGTTTTTTTAAACCAAATATATTATTTATATTTTCAATAGGTTGTACTAAAAATGAATTTAAAATATTTTTAATATCCTGATCGTCCTTTTTAGTAAGATTTGTAATTATGTATATAACGTAATCAGAAATATTTTTTTCATTAGATAAATGGTCATTAAGACCTTCTATGTAATTGTTTAAACTGTAATGTATTTTATCTACTGGCGAATTATCTAATATGTTTTTTAAATGATTACTGTAATTATTGACTACAACAGGAATAACTAATATTTTTGCTTCAATTCCTATATTTACAAGAAAATTAGTTAAGCGGTTTAATATCTCGATTTTCTTTTCTGTAGGCTTAAACTCATAATTGAAATTCTTCATCCTATATACTCCGAAGCACTGATTATTTGTGTTGAATATCAGATTGTTTTCAAAATATTTTATTGGAAATATATTCATAAAATCTCCTTCCTTTTCTGTTGGAAAACCCTAAAAAATAATATCTAATTTTCAAAATCTAAGAATCACTAACATAGTGTGATTCATTATTTTGAGATGGAGATTTATTTTTTGGATTTCCCTATTATGCAATTTGTATTTTCCATAAAATCTTTATGAGGGTTTTTAAATCTTTTATTTTTTCTTATAATAAACTCTTCTTTAAATCCTTTTAATTTATCTCTTTTAACAGCTTTGAACTTTTCATATTCCTTTGGTATGAAATAAAAACAGATCATATCAAAAAAATATTTATAAGGTTTTTTACCATCTAGTTTTACAGTGGCTGCCATTTTGGTAACAATCCATGGTACAATTATGTATTTAATAACAAAGGGAATTTTAATAAAAAAAAGTATTTTCGATATTAATATCATTAAAAATACTGATAAAGAAAATACTATTACATCCCATGGACACAAAGGAATTATTAATCTTAAATTATCTATAGAATAAATCTTAAAAGGCATTTTCCAGAGTTTATCATATGTTCTAAGAACTATTTTTTTCAATGTCATCACCTACTCAAAAATAATGTTGTAAATAATTTGACCTATACCTGTTAACATTTGAGGTTTATTAACAAATAATAATGCAATAGCTGAAGTAAAAAGAGTTCCAATTAATCCTGCCCACATTTTTTTAAAAATCATAGGTATTATTATAATTGCTACAGCTGCTAAAGCTACAGCAGAAGCTTGAGTAAGAAGCCAATCTTTTATGTTAATGCCCCAATCGTATTCAAAAAAAACAAACATATAAATTCCTCCGTTCACTAAATTTTTGTATCATATTTCAAAATTATAAATTTGTTATCTTTTACTTTTAGTCTAAACTCCATATTTTGTAGAAGTTTATCTTCATTTTTTCCTACGTAATATGAAGTTTTTGCATGAAATGTGATTTCATTGTCCATATAAATTGACAAATCCTTTAATTCTTTAAATTTAAAGGATTTTGGTTTTTCATTTATTTTTAAATCATCAACAAAATAGTCTATTTCAGTATTCTTTCCTTCGTAATATGCTATTAAAAAAGATTTTACAACTTTTTCTATCTGTTCTCTGTCTTTCTTATCTATTTCTTCAAGGTCTTCATTTTGTGTTTTATTATCTAGGGTTGCTTTTTTAGGTGAAGATATCAATGTAGGATACTCAGTTATTAGAAATTTGTTATCAATGATATTTACTGCCGTTCTTATATGATAGATTTCTTCTGTTTTTAAGATATCTGGATTTTGAATGATGTTTTCCTTATTTTGATAAAATCCTATTACTGTACAATCAACTAAAATTGTTTCTTCATCAATCCAATTGGTTTTTGTGCTGTTTACATATGATGTACTAAAGAGCCTTGAGTTTTCCATGGTTAAGTCATTACTTACAAATTCTTTTAACCTTTTAATGTAGTCTTCATCATCACCTAAGTAGGTCATATACTCTCTGGTAAAATTTTCAGCAAAGGCGATTGCTCTTGATTCAATTAATTTCTTTGAGCTTTCTTTTTGTTCACTATCAATATCCTTTATATTAACTTCTACAGGTTTTGCAATTGATATTGTTCCTTTTATGAAAATAAATATTAGACATGTCCAGAGGATTACTAGAGCTATATTACCAAAAGTTTTTAATCTTATTTTTTCTAACTTATTATTTTTCAAATTTGTCACTTCCTTCTTTATTAATTTTCTCTAATGCCTTTTTATAAGTGCATAAAACTACTGTCTTATTATTTAATGTCTTGATAATATCAAGTTCTTCAAATTCTTTTTTTAGATCATGTATTAAATTTTTTGTAAAACCTATTTCAGTTTCTATTTGTTTTACTGAAGGACATATATCATCCTCTTTAAGTTTAAATATTGCCTTTAACATTAGTTTTTTATCTATATTCATATTAAAATCAGAATCGCTGTCCTGGACAGAATTTAAATTCATAGTAGTTTTTGTATCATTTGAAATTAGTGAGTTTTCATTTTCTGATGAAATGCTGTCCCGGACAGGACTTTTATTTCTATCCAGCTTAATTACTTTATTTATGTTATTTAATTTTTGTGAATCGCTGTCCTGGACAGTATCTAATCTTTTTAATATTTTCAATTTAGGTTTATCATCTATTTCAATAATCTTTTGAGAACTATATTTTTTATTAGCAAATTCAAGTGTTTTTTTGTGAATTGTATTAATAAACATATCAGGAATAATAGTTACTATTTCTTTAATCTTTTCAAAATTATTTGTTGTATTTTTGTCTTCATATGGTTTCTTCTCTGTAAATATTATTGGAGCAAGCATTGGAAGATATATTATTAAATATTCAACTAATACACTCAAAGAGATTGTTGCTGTGAATTGAGCAAATTTTAAAGGGATAATATTTAGTACTGAAATATAATTAAATAACATTGCTACAGTACGACTAGCAGGTGATTTTTCTATATCACTTCCTAACATCAAATAATATACATTTGAAAGGATTGAAATAAAAAAACTGATTTTTAAAATCAGTAAGATTTTATCTTCATATTTTTTATCTCTACCTCTAATATAAGGATATCCAAATGATAAAATAAGTTTTATACCTTCAAGGCTAATAGCAAAAAATCCCATTATATAGGAATCATATCCTATAGAACCATCTGAATAAAAAGTTATTGTAAAAAAAGCTGATACTATAGCTAAAAGAATAGAAAAGAAATAACAAAGTACAGCCCATAATAATTTAAAGGCTGTACTTACAAAGTTTTTAGCTATATTTTTAATTTTCAATTTCTTTATAACCTCCTATAAATTTAATTTTGAATTTTGCCTTGAAGTAAACCTACTCCAAAAGTTAAATATTTTAATACTGTTCCAAGTGCTGTAATTTTCAGGAATGATAAAAGGTTTATTTTTCTTATTATCATTTGTCAATACAATGACAGTATGCTTTTTTAATTTCTCTACTTTAACTTTATCTAATATATTTTCTTTCATAATTTAAAATTCCTTTCAAAAAATAATTTTAAGCAATATATTATGGCTTCCAAAGGTTTGAATTAAATATTGTATTTTTAAAATTTTTAAT
>JBDMZA010000372.1:0-4583 GCA_039770155.1 Clostridiales bacterium | reverse complement strand
TTATAGGTCAACTTCCTGAAATAAGTGTAATTCCTGATAATACAGATGTATTTACTATAACAAATTAAATCTCGAAGCAAATAGAACATCTATTTACTTCGATCAAAAATGAGGAAACAGCTAAAAAATAATACCAAATTCTTTTCGTCTGAAGTTCGCTTAAATCATGCGAATTCATACTCGAGAATTAGAGTTTATTTTTTGGATATCCTAACTCATAGTCTAGAATTAGGATTTAATTTATTTTTTAATGAAGCTTCTATGAAATCTTTAAATAGAGGATGTGCTCTATTTGGTCTTGATTTAAACTCTGGATGAAATTGTACACCTATAAACCAAGGATGATCTTCTAGTTCAATCATTTCAACTAACTTCTCATTTGGTGAAATTCCACAAATTTTCAAACCATATTCTGATAATCTATCTCTAAATTCATTATTAACTTCATATCTGTGTCTATGTCTTTCATATATTAAATCTTGATTATAAGCTTTCATGATTTTATTATTTGGCAATACTTTACATGGATATAATCCCAATCTCATAGTACCACCCATTTCATCTATATCCCTTTGTTCTGGCAGTAAATCTATAACTGGATATTTTGTAACTTTATCAAATTCAGAACTGTGTGCATCTTCAAAAAAAGCAATATTTCTTGCAAATTCAACAACTGCCATCTGCATCCCTAAACAAATTCCAAAATAGGGTACTTTATTCTCCCTTGCATACTTTATTGCCAATAATTTTCCGTCTATTCCTCTATCCCCAAAACCTCCTGGTACTAAAATGCCATCAGCCTCTGATAATTCACTTATTAGATTATTTTGATCTAAATATTCAGAATTCACCCATTTTATGTCAACTTCTGAATCATTTACTATTCCGCCATGTTTTAAAGCTTCTACAACACTTAAATAAGCATCATGCAATTCAACATACTTACCTACAATAGCAATTTTGACAATATTTTTTAAATTCTTTTGCTTTTCAACCATTTCCTTCCATTCAGTTAGTTCAGGTTTCCTTTCTTCTATGTTTAGTCTTTTACAAACAATCTTAGCCAATCCTTCCTTTTCTAGCAATAGTGGTACTTCATATAATACCTCTACATCAACATTTTGTATCACACCTTCACCTAAAATGTTACAAGAAGATCCAATTTTTTCCTTGATATCTTTTGATATTTCTTTTTCAGATCTACATACTATAACATCAGGTTGTATTCCAATGCTTCTTAGTTCTTTTACACTATGTTGAGTTGGTTTAGTTTTTGGTTCCCCTGATTTACTAAGATATGGAATTAAGGTAACGTGAATATACATTACATTTTCTCTTCCAATTTCAGAAGAAACCTGTCTGATAGCTTCTAAAAATGGTAAACTTTCTATATCCCCAACAGTTCCTCCAATTTCTGTTATAACAACATCAGTATGTTTTGATTTACCAGCTCTATAAATTCTTTTCTTAATTTCATTTGTTATATGAGGAATAACTTGAACTGTCCCACCAAGATACTCTCCTATTCTTTCTTTTCTGATAACATTCCAATAGACTTTACCCGTTGTTACATTGCTATTTTCATTTAAATTTTCATCAATAAAACGTTCATAGTGTCCTAAATCTAAATCTGTTTCAGCTCCATCATCAGTAACAAAAACTTCTCCATGTTGATAAGGACTCATTGTTCCTGGATCAACATTTATATAAGGATCAAATTTCTGTATTGTTACATCAAGACCTCTTGCTTTTAAAAGTCTACCTAAGGAAGATGCTGTTATACCCTTCCCAAGACCTGAAACAACTCCTCCCGTTACAAAAATATATTTAACCGACATCAATTTAACCTCCAAAAAACTACCTAATTTATTTATTTTTTTAAAATCACTTAAAATATCTTATATTTTTATACTCTATAATGTCAATAAAAAATAAAATTTCTTCAATTATCTTCATCATTATACTATTTTTTTAATAATTCAATAGCTTTCATCAATTGATTATCATAGTTCACTAAAATATTATCTAATTTTTTATTAAATATTTCTTGAGTAGAAAAATCTAAAACACCATAACCATATAATCCATTATCTCTTTGAAATTGTTTTATAGAATTAAATGTTTTTTTATCTAAAATTAAATCAGGTTGATCTACACTATATCCTAAAACCTTTAATAATTTTTCACAATTATAGACATCTACACTCATTTGATTTAATTTTGGTTTAACATTTTTTCTAAGTTTCTCTATCAAACCATAATCATACTCAAACTCCTTATTTTCGACTAAATAATCAGGTGTTATTCCATTTTCATCAATTTTACTATTTTTTAGTGTTTCATACTGACCTATTGTTAATTTTACCCATCCTAATAAATCCTCATCCTTTAATTTTGAAATTACATCTTCTGGTAAATCAAAAGCATTAACTACTCTGTAATTCATTGCATCAAAATATTTTTTTTGTGAATTTGAATTAAGAACAGGAAAAATCTTTTGAACTTTTGCTTTTCCAAAAGTCTTATCTCCCACTAAAACACCTGCTTGATTATCTTTTATAGAACTTGCAACTATTTCTGAGGCACTTGCACTCATACCATTTACCAGAATAACTTTTTCAAAATCCTTACTTTCGTTTTCTGAATAAAAAGATTCATCTTGTTCATCAACATTATAGTAATTAACCTTTGCAATTAATTTACTTTTAGGTAATAGTAATTCTCCTATTTTAATAGCTTGATCAAGTTCTCCTCCAGGATTATTTCTCAAATCTAAAATTAATTTATTTATTTCTTTTTTTCTAAAATAATTTATTACTTTCAAAATATTGTCAGCTGAATTTGAAGAGAATAAATCAAGTTTAATATAACCAATATTCCCTATTATTTTATAATTGACAGGATTTACTTCTATTGACTCCATAGTTATAGAATGATTTAAATCAGACTTTACATTTTCTCTTTTTATAACAAGATTAACTATATCTCCTTCGCTTTCTTTTATCTCTTTTGTTACATCATAGGCTGATTTTTTAAAAGTATCTGTTCCATTAACTTTTAAAATTTCATCACCATACTTCAAACCGTTTTTTTCTGCAGGTGAGTTTTTTATAACATCTACAATTATTATTTTATCATTTATACTTTCCATTACAATGCCAAGACCCTTATACGTACCATTTAAACTATCCATTAAATATTGTAACTCTTCATTTGTATAAAATTTGCTATAGTCATCCATATAATTGAACATATTCTTGACTATGTTAGAATTTAAGCTTTCATTATCATAATAACCTTCATAATTCTTATTTATCATGTCAACGAAGCTGTTTATATAGTCATAGTCAACTTTCAGATTAGCATAACTATGACCCCCGACTTGAATAAAAATACATGCCATCATAATAAAACTTGTTATTTTTTTCATTTTTAAAACCCCTTATCATTTGTATAATTTTATTATGCCTTAGGCAGAATCAAAAAATTGTCTTATGAAATTTTTGATTCTGCTTTACTAATTTTTTTGATTATCTTTTACATTATATATTTTAATAAGTTAAAATTCCATCTCTATAATCATCTTTTATTCCTTCACTCAAATAATCTATAAATCTTACTAATAAAGCTGAACTTCTTGCATTTGTAAGTTTCTCTTGAGGTTTTAAGTATCCATAATTGTCACCTTTTATTAATCCAATTCTATAGGCAATATTAACTGCATTTTTAGCATAAAAAGGTATGTCCGATTCATCTTTAAAATAAACATTTCTTCCTAAAGAATTTATTTTATCTAATCCCATTACTCTAACTAAAATAACAACTGCATCTATAAATTTCAAATTTTCATCTAATCCAAAATAACCATCTCCATTCCCTTCAATAATTCCTCTGTTAAAAGACTCTACAATTTCTTTTATATCTGGATGATTATTTGGAACATCCTTAAATGGCGATTCGTATTTTATATTTTTATTTTCATTATCTTTATTTTTTTTAAATAAAGGATCTATTGGTATCTCTTTTGCACAATTATATACTCTTGTAATATATTCCCCTCTTGTTGTAGTTTTCTCTGCTTTAAAATTATTAACTTTAGTTAAAACTTCTAAGCCAAAAAGTTTTTTTATATCTAATTCCGCCCAATGTCCTCTTAATTCTGAAAAATCAACTGACATTAATCTCTGTTGCTTTGGATATGAATCAATTGTGTAGCTTTCATGTTTTTTATTAATCAAATCAGTTGCTCTGTTATTTTGATCAAATTCAGGTAAACTACTTGTATATTCAAGTATATTATTATTATATTGCCTATTTATATAGCCTCCTGTAAAACTAATAATTTCAGGTGCATTTTTCATATAAACTAACTCATTTGAAACTGATGATGATGTTGTTAAATCAACTTCTCCTCCCCATTTATCACTAGCATTATCAATAATATTTTCACCATTTATAAGATATTTGTAAAGTATTGTTTCTGTATTACTCCAATACTGATTATATCCATAAATATCTGCTGTAATATCAACTGTTACATTACCTAAATTCGTACCTTCTGTATTTTTAATTGAATAGTTTTT
>JBDMZA010000371.1:0-13817 GCA_039770155.1 Clostridiales bacterium | reverse complement strand
TCTATGAATTATATTATTACTTTCACAAAAAGATAATGATTCTGTTATATCTATACCAATTTTTATTATTTCTTCCAAGCTCAACTGTTTTTTTCCTATATAGTCATTTAAAGATTTTGCATATTCCATTTTTATTATTATGTCCCATGAATTTTCATCTTTCTTTTTTTCTATTGAATGATCTTCATAATTTATTATATTACTATGACCCCTTAATAAATATAATAAACTGATTTCTGATGTTATTTTCTCAACCATTTTTTCAACATACTTTGCTTTTGTATCATCATTTTCTGTACTATATATCAAATCAATATTTCTTTTTTCTTCATCACTTGGAATTGTTATAACTTTTGCAGCAGAATATATTTTATGTTTTGAAGTTATATTTTTTGATATTTTATATACTTTCCCAAATCCTCCTATTCCTATTAACCTTTCAACTTTCCATCCACTAAAAAATTCTTTTTGATTAGTGTCATAATCATCCATCATTACTACCAACCTTTCTCTATTATCTTTTTTATATCTTTTAAATTTATAGCTTATTCATATAAATCAGAATCAAAAAACAATTAAGGAGAACCTAAAAAATAATACCACATTCTTTTCGTCTGAAGTTCGCTTAAATCATGCGAATTCATACTCGAGAATTAGAGTTTATTTTTTGGATATCCCTAAGTTAGGCAAATAAAAAAAATAAACTGGTCAACTGAAGTTTCAAAAACTTCGATTTTAGTAATCTTGTATTATATAAATTTGACTAGATATTTTTTTGAAACATCCTTAGGAGAGCCTAAAAAATATTCCCTAAATACACACTCTTTTTTAAGTTTATTTTAAATTTAAATGTTTATGTGGTAACTCTCATATCTATTTACTCTTTACTATACCTATCATTAATACACTTTCTTTAGCTTGCATTATTTCATGATATTATAATATATTTATAAAGACAATATATTACACATTAATTAACTTATCAATATAAATTTAAATTAAGATGATAATAATGAAAATCAATAAATATTATTCCCTATAAAAAGTATTTATTGATATGTTATAATCACTTAGGGATATCCAAAAAATAAACTCTAATTCTCGAGTATGAATTCGCTCGATTTAAGCGAACTTCAGACGAAAAGAATTCGGTATTATTTTTTAGGCTCTCCTTAGGAATATATAAAAATTTTAACTTGGAGGTTTATATGAAAAAGATAATATATATTTTATGTATATTTTTTGTTATAAGTATTATTTTAAATGGTTGTAAAAAAAGTGAAACTACAATTAAGGAAAAAGAAGATGTAGCAAAAAAAAATATAAAAACAATGAAAATAGGGACACTGAAAGGCCCCACTGGTATGGGTATGAGTTATATGATGGAAAAGGATGAAAAAGGTGAAAGTAAATTAGATTATAGTTTTAATATAGTAGGTGCGCCTGATCAATTGACTAGTGATATAATCAATAATAAAATTGATGTTGCAGCTGTTCCAACAAATTTGGCTGCAATATTATATACAAAAACCAAAGGAAATATTCAATTATTAGGTGTTAATACACTTGGTGTACTATATTTAATAGAAAACGGAAATACAATAAAAAATATTAGCGATCTAAAAGAAAAATCTGTAATATCATCAGGCAAAGGAGCTGCACCTGAGTATATATTTCAATATTTAATAGAGAAAAACGGATTAGACATAAATAACGATGTAAATATTGAATACCTCACAGAGCATAGTGAAGTAGCAGCTTCTATAGTATCAGGGAAAAATAAGTTAGCTATTATACCTGAACCATTTGTAACAACTGTTCTTTCAAAAAATAAAGACCTTAGAATTGCTTTAAATTTTACAGAGGAATGGTCAAAAGCTACTTCGGAATCAGAATTGCCTATGGGAGTTATAATAGTTTCAAAGAAATTTGCAGATGAAAATTCAGATTCTATAAATACTTTCATGAATGAATATACTGAATCTGTAGACTTTGTGAATAATAATCACAATAAAGCCAGTGAATTTATTAAAAAATTTGACATACTTCAGGATTCTAACTTAGCTTCAAAAGCTATTTCAAACTCCAGTATAACTTTTATAGAATCAAAAGAATCAAAAGACGATATACTAAAATTTTATGAAATTTTAAATGATTTAAATCCAAAAACTATAGGTGGTAGTATTCCTGATGATAAATTCTTTTATGAAAAATAGTTTTAAAAAATTATATATTAATATTAATATTATTTTTATTTTAGTATGGATCATTATATGGTGGATAATTTCATTAACTGTTGATTCATTTTTCATGCCTTCTCCATTTGAAACATTCAAGATTTTAACAAAATTATTAGTAGAAAGTACTACCTATATAATTGTAGGTATGACAATCATAAGAATAGTTATTGGATTATTTTCAGCACTTCTACTTGGTATAATCTTAGGTATTTTTTCTGCTTCAAATAAAATAATTTTCAGATTTTTACAACCTATTATGGTTGCTGTTAAATCTACTCCAGTTGCTTCATTTATTATTATAGCTATGGTATATATGAATATAATTTATGTACCTATTTTTTGTGGTTTCCTATTGTGCTTACCAATAATTTATTACAATGTAATCGAGGGAATGGAAGTTATCGATAAAGAAATGATTAGTATGGCTCTTTTATACAAAGTTCCTAAAAAAAGACTTATAATGAAAATTTATATTCCAAGTATTATGCCTTATATAAATGCAGCATTATTGACTGCTGTAGGCATATGCTGGAAAGGCACAATTGCAGCAGAAGTTATAGGAGTTGTAAAAAACTCTATAGGATATAAAATATATAATGCAAAGGTTTATCTTGAAACTGGTGAATTATTTTCATGGACAATAATAATAATCACCTGTAGTATGATTATTGAAAGTATTATTAAAGGTATAATTCGAAAAAGTAAATATTATAAAGGTATGAAGGTGATTTAATGTATAAATTGGAATACATCACAAAGCATTATAAAAAACTATCTATTTTAGAAAGATTTAATCTCGAAATTGAAAAAAATAAAATCACTTGTCTTTTTGGACCTTCAGGATGTGGTAAAACAACAATTTTAAAAATACTATCAGGTGTTGATAAGAATTTCAAAGGGAAAGTATCAGGAATAGATTATAATAGAATATCTTTTGTTTTTCAAGAAAATAGATTAATTCCATGGCTTACTGTCTATGAAAATCTTGAATTTATTTTAAAAGGCAAAATACCTATAGATAAACTAGACAAAATAATAAGTCAGTATTTATCAAAATTAAATATACTTGAATTTAAAAATGCTTATCCAAATGAGTTAAGTGGTGGAATGAAGCAAAGGGTTTCTATTGCTAGAGCACTTGCGTATCCCCATGATTTATTATTGCTTGATGAACCCTTTCAAGGTCTAGATGATAAACTTAAGAATGACCTTATAGAGCTTATTAAAAAATCATTAGTAGAGGATGGTAATACATCTGTTATTGTTACACATCAAATGTCAGATGCAAAAATTATTGCAGATAAGATTATATATTTAGCTGGTAGACCATTAAAAGTCAAATTGCTTTAGGGGCATCAAAAAATTTTAGATTGATTTATATTCAAATAAATCAAAATCAACATAATTGTCACTATTTATACCATTTCCTGATGCAAACAAACCTATATATGTCCCTACAAAACCTCCTGCAACATCTGTACTCAAAATTCTTCCATTTACTTTATCTATTAATGTTGATTCTATGTTATTATTAATAAATGAAAAACAAATGTCCTGTTTATTTGCATTAATAATTAGTTCAATCCTCCTATTATTACAAATACAAGATTTAAGTTCTTCTTCAACTCCTTTTTCACACTTTATAACTCTTATTACATTATTATTTTTTTCTTTTGAAATTTCAAATTTATAAAAATATTCATTACTCTGTAGCAATACAATGCCAGCTGATTCGCTGTCAAACTCTGGTTCGAACTCTATTATTGTTCTTGCCTTATAACTCATATGTCTTTGTCTAACACCTAGAAAACTTGGATTATCTAAATCCTTTAATTTTTCTTGTTTTAACTTTAATCTTAAAAAACCTTTCCTTGAATCCAAACTCCAAAAATCACCAATAGGTGTTTTAAGAAAATTCCATACTAATTTTAGATTAGAATTATCAAAATCATCATAAATATTTTCGCTATCTTTATTACCTTTTGGTAAATTTGGATATTTATATTCAAATTCAACTCTACCACTTCCTGGAGATATAACTGGCCAATCATTCTCCCATATTACAGGTGCTAAAAATGTTTCTCTTCCAAGATTCCTATAATAACCACCATATGGTCTTGAAGCTAATAAAATCATCCACCATTCATCATTTTGAGTTTTTACCAAATCTCCATGCCCTACATTTGCTATTGGATAACTTACTCCAAGATGTCTGTGAGTCAAAATAGGATTTCCCTCATACCCCTTAAATCGACTTTTTATATTTTTGCTTCTTGCAATGGTAAGAGCATGAAAATGACCTGTTCCCCCTTCAGATATCATTAGATAATACCATCCATCTTTCTTATATATATGAGGACCTTCAGGCCATTTAGTATCTTTTAAGGCACCCTCCCACAAAATATATTGTTCACCAACCAATTTCATATTTTCATAATCAAATTCCTGTAACCATATTTCATTATGCCCAAAATATTTTCCATTTTTAATACCTCTTGTTCCAGTATAATAGCATTTTTCATCATCAAAAAATAATGACGGATCAATCCCTTCAGCACCCTCAAGCCATATAGGATCAGACCATCCACTTTCTGGTCTTGTAGAACTAACAATAAAATTCCCTTCTTTCCCTACATTCGTACATATAACATAAAACCTTTCTTTAAAATATCTTATTGTAGGAGCAAAAATCCCCAATGAATGTCCAAGTCCTGATAAATCTAATTGCTCTTTTCTGCTCAGTACATAACCTATTTGTTTCCAATTAACTAAATCTGTACTTTTAAATATTGGTATACCTGGATAATAAGTAAATGATGATGTCACAAGATAATAGTTATTTTTTACTCTACATATTGATGGATCCGGATAAAACCCTGGTATAACTGGATTTGTGAATAATTCAAATTTATTTTTTTCTATACTCATATTATTCCTCCATAAATTTATAGTTATTTATATTATATAAGTATTCTTAATAGTTTCAATCATTTTCGTACTATCTTTTCTAATGGATATCCAAAAAATAAACTCTAATTCTCGAGTATAAATTCGCACGATTTAAGCGAATTTCAGACGAAAAGAATTTGGTATTATTTTTTAGGTTCTCCTAAATACGACAATATTCATAAAATTATTAATTTTTTCCATAATATCTTTAATTATCAACTTTTACTATATGTTTTATCTAATCTACATATGTCAAATAGCAAGTTTTTTATACATATACTATAAATAAAAACAATTATTGAGAAGAATTATATGTTAAATATAGAGTATTATTATAATATATATATAAGGGGGAGTTTCAAATGTTAAAAAGTGGAAAGATTAAAAATTGGAAAGTATTTATTACCTTGATTTGTTTAATTGTTTGTATTTCAGTAATAACAACATATAGTTTGTTTTTAAATGCAGCTGATACATCATTAGCTAGTGGAAATGTTCCAAGTAACTTTGGAGATGAATTATTAGTAGGATTATTTGAAAACAGATGGGATACCTGGATGAGTGAAAGTGGCGTTCCATGGAATTCAAGATATATGTATTTAACAAAAGGATGGGCTGATAATTGGGGATGGGGCGAAAATGATGGAGCTTTTGCTCTTGAATATATGCAAGAATGTGATGATATAGGAGCAATGCCTGTTATTCAATATTATATAATGAATTCAATGGATGGTGGAGGCGAGGGCGAGTTTTATTCAAAGACCACTAATGCTGATACTATGAATGAATATTTCAATGATTTCAAGCTATTGATGGAAGCCGTAAAAAGTTATGGAAAACCTGTAATTATATTATTGGAAGCAGATGGTTTTGGATTTTTACAACGCCAAACTGAAAATAACCCTGAAGCTTATTGTGCCATTAGTTCATCTGGACTTACAGAACTTTCTGATCTTCCAGATACAGCAGCTGGTTGGGGAATGGCATTTCTAGAGCTAAAAAAATCAGTTGGTGCTTCAAATGCAATGTTGGGAATGCATGTTTCATGTTGGGCAAGTAAATTAGATATAATTTACAGTTCAGTGGATATCGATTTAGAACCAGAAGTTGATAAAGTATACAATTTTTTGTCCCCACTTGGACTAGTTGAAAATCAAACTGGAGAAACTTATGATTTTTTAGTTACAGATCCATTAGATAGAGATGCTGATTATTATTCTATTACATATAACGACGATAGATGGTGGGATGAAAGTGAAGCTGCTTCAATTAACAGTAAAAGTTTCAATAGATATGCAGAATGGTTAAGGATATGGAATAATAAAAGTAATAAAAGATGGATTTTATGGCAAATACCTTTGGGTAATTCAAATCATTTAAATGTATATAATAATGGAAATGCAAGTGAAGGTTATAAAGATAATAGAGCAGAATATTTTTTTGGTAAAGATTCAATTAAACATTTAAATAAATTTATTGAATCTGGTGTGGTAGCATTATTATTTGGTAGAGGTGCTGAAGGACAATCAAATTATCTAAATGATTATTATTCTGATGGAGAATTATTTATGAAAAGCAGAGTTGGTTTATTTATGGAAAATGGTGGGTTGAAAATAAATGGAGATAATCAATCTACACCTATAACAACTCAAAAAACCGCAGTAACACCAAAGATAACAATTGCAGCAACTGAAGAAGTAGCACAATCACCTATTGAAGAGATAAATGATATATCTGCCTTGTATACAATACAAAATGATTGGGGTAATGGAGGAACAGTTAATATTAAAATCACTAACAATAGTACTTCAATAATAAATAATTGGCTTATTCAATGGGAATTTCCTAATGATCAAAGTATTACATCTATATGGAATGCTAACTTTGCACAAATAGGAAATGCAGTCTCGGTAAATGGTAATAGTTGGAATCAAAATATTGAATCAGGAAGTTCAGTAGAATTTGGATTTAGCATGAATTATTCAACTTCAAATGATGCCCCTGAAAGCTGTTTGGTTAACGATTCAACTGTTTTATTTCGATAAAAATACAGAAAAACCTTATTTCTAAATGTTTTGTATAATTTCTATTTAGAAATAAGGTTTTTTTAAATATTTATTTTACAAATTGTAAAATACCAAATTCAGAAGTATTCATATAACCTATTGTTGAAGCATCATTCCAGTTAGCCATTCCAGTCCTAATTCCAGAACCATTATCATCATTTATTTGAATATCAAATCCAATATAATCATATATCTTACCATTAATTGTTTTAAATGGTAATGCCATTTCAACAATATATCCTGTATCAGTTATTGAAGTTGCAGATGAGAATTCTTCACTAACTTCTGTTCCAGAATAAACATTATTGTAATTAACTCTGTATTGTCCATCATCATTTTCATAGGAAAGAGTTCTTGCCATATTTTCATCAAGAAAAACTTCTACTGAATCTTGTTCCCATGGATTTGCATTAACATCACTTAATACATCATCTGTAACATTTGCTAAAATGTACAGGAATCCATTAGACCATAATGTTTGAATCTCCGCTTTTGCTGTATCTGTTCCTTGAGTTATAACATTAGTTGTTACAGGTTTTGAATCTAACCAGCAATCATCAATTTTGCCATCAATAACAGGTTTTCCTTTTGAAGCATTAATCATATTAGGATCTTTCAATGTTAAAATTCCATATTTTGAAGTATCAATGTCCTGTGAATTCGTTATATCATTCCAACTAATTTGGTTTTCTCCAATATTTATTCTAATATCAAAGCCAATTAAAGAACCTTTTTCCAAAGTTACTGCTGATACTGGAAGTGATACTTCAACCTGATAATACTCTTTAGATTTTTTCTTTTTGCTTACCAGTCCTTCTGAATCTGTTTTATTATCAAATGTAACAGAATATTTTTTATCAGTTTTACCAATTGTTTCATCTTTACTGTTATCTTCATCTACAAAAATATCAATTGACTCATATTTATACTCTTTAGCAATTTTTATCATTGCATTTAATTTACCATTTTCCCATGAAGTCATAAAATTACCTATAATATTTCCCTCTTTATCTGCTATTTCGGATGGAATACTTAATTTCCATATAACATCTTTATCTTTTGCATCAATTCTTGCAGAACCTTTTAAAACATTAGCATTTTGGATTTCTACAGGTAATTGCTCTGGATCAACTAATGCCCAATAAGCATATTTAGCTTGATAATTTTTATCAAATAATAATGGAGCTTCAATTCTTCCACCATCTATATAGTTTAACCAAGACATATCATCTTTTAATCCCCAAAATGTTACTCCAGTAACTTGCGTAGAATATGATTTTATAACTTCCATAATTTCTTGATATTTATAAGCTTGACGAATTAAAGTTTCTTTTGTTATTGAAGACAGAAGGGAATCATTTACTCTCATATCTAATTCAGTAATTTCGATATCTATTCCCAATTGACTTAATTTTTCCATAGATTGATCAAAGTAAGCAGCTGGAGTATATAAACCAATATGTCCTTGATAGCCAACTCCATCCACTAAACCTTTATCCACCAAATCTGATACTAAATCATATATTGCTTGTGTTCTATCTTGACTTTCACTTGGATAGTTATAATCATTATAGAAAAGTCTAACATTCAAGTTATTTTCTTCAACTGCTTCTTTTGCATAGGTAAATGCCATTTCAACATAATCATTACCAATTATTTCAGAAAATTTACTATCTCTCATTCCATCATCTGAATACTCATCTATAGCTTCATTTACAACATCCCAGCTTTCAACACTATCGCCATACTTGGTAATTAGTGTTTTTATATGATATTCCATTCTTCCAAGTAATACTTCTCTTGATACATCATTTCCTTCTTCATCAACAAAAAACCAGTCTGGAAGTTGTCTATGCCAAATTAGAGTATGTCCTCTTAATCTCATATTATTTTGTTTTGCAAAATTCACATAATTATCAGCTGTATCATAGAAAAATTCTCCTTCAGTTGGCTGCATATATGAAGGTTTCATATCATTTTCTGCTGTTATACTATTAAAATGTTTTTTAATTAGTGAGGATTGCAACTCATTTTCCAAGGAACTTGAAGGTACAGCTACACCAATTGGAAAATACTCTTGATATTGTTCAAAAAGATTTGGAATATCTTCTTGAATTGAAGGAGGTACAGCTATTGCACCAGTAAGTAAAGCACTATCAACATAAAAATCAAAGTCTAAATCATCTGATTCCAAATAAATAGCAGATTCAAGAGGATTTCCTTCAAAATCATAAATAAAACTACCCGATAATTCTGTCCATTCACCTGAAGGAATAGCAGTATTGCTTGCTACTGTAGTATAAAAACTTCCATCATATAAATTATCTTTTGAATCATTTGAATTATATGCAGTAAGTTTTAATGGCTTAATATCGCCACTATCTTGATATACCCAAACAGATACATTATATTCCTCACCTTTAATTAAACTTCCAGTTAAAGAATATTCAGGACCTTCCCAAGTTTGAGTTCTTCCAGTTACTTTAAGACTTGAACTTCCATCATTTGCTTGTTTATCAGTAATTGAAACAACACAACTACCTTTTGCATACCAACCAGATGTACTTGAATCTTCAAAGCTTGTTTCTAAAATTGTACCCTGTTCTCCAGAGTGAGGATTTTCAGAAGCAAATAAGATTACAGAAGATATAGTAATTACAATAAAAATAGTTAAAACCAAAAAAAATAACTTTTTCTTGTTTTGTCTATTCATAAAATTACCCCCTATTATTTTTATAAATTATATATATAACTGAAAACAGTAATATTTTATTCTAAATTAGTAAAATAAAGGTTGCAATGTTGAAATAAAAACTTACAAAACTTGATAATGTTTTTATACTTTTTGGATATCCTAAGGAGAACCTAAGAAATAATACCAAATTCTTTTCGTCTGAAGTTCGCTTAAATCATGCGAATTCATACTCGAGAATTGGAGTTTATTTTTTGGATATCCCTAAGTAAACTTTTTAGACAATATTTCCTTATAAGTATAACATCTCTATAATGCATTTACAATAAATTTATTCCTATTTATAACATTTTGACTAATATTACGAAAAAGTCAAATTGCTATAATTACAACAATTTGACTTTTTACTTATAAAATATTTAAAAGTTCTAAATGTTTAAAGAATTTTTAATTTATTTTTTATAAATTTCTAGAGAGATTTTTTTAAGATTTTTAAGATATCATTTTCATTTAATTTTTTCAATCCACCAATATCTCCAAATCTAGCAGCATTCTTTGCCATGACTTCTAAATTTTCATCGTCTATGTCTACATCATCTAGTGTTGTCGGTGCTCCTATTTCTTTAAAAAATTCTTTCGTTTTATAAATACCTTTAAGAGCAGTTTCTCTGTCACTTAAGTTACTATCATCAATATTCCATACATTTACAGCATATTGTTTGAATATATCAATATTTGAGTCAAGGACATACTCCATCCAGTTTGGAAAAACTATTGCAAGACCAGCACCATGTGATATATCATATATTGCACTTATTTGGTGTTCTATTTCATGAGATGCCCAATCAGAAGCTTTTCCTAGAGCTATTATTCCATTTAGAGCCATAGTCCCACACCACATAATATTTGCTCTTGCATCATAATCTCTTGGTTTTTTAATAACTCTATAAGTATTTTCAATAGTAGTTTTCAAAACAGATTCGCAAATTTTATCTTGTAGTGGAGTTTCTTTTGTACTGCTAAAATATTGTTCAAATACATGAGCCATTATATCTATACAACCATATATTGTATGATTAATGGGTACAGAAAAAGTGTTCTCAGGATTTAAAATTGAGAATTTTGGACGAAGTAATGGACTCCCAATATGTAATTTTTCTTTTGTCTTCCAGTTTGTTACAACAGAGTTTCCATTCATTTCAGTACCTGTTGCTGCCAATGTTAAAATAGCTCCTAATGGTAATGCTTTTTCAACAGAATATTTTTGCAAATAGAAATCCCATATATTTTTATCTGTTACGGCACCAGTAGCTATACTTTTTGCCGCATCTATTACGCTTCCTCCACCAACTGCCAATATAAAATCGATATTATGTTGTTTGCAAATTTCTATACCTTGATTTACTGAAGTAAGCTTTGGATTTGGTTCGATACCATTTAATTCATAAATCTCAATAGGAGAGTTTTTAAGTTCATTTTTTACTTTGTCATAAAGACCAATTTTCTTTACGCTACTACTACCAGTAGTTAAGAGTACTTTATTACCATATTTTAATATTTCATCACTTAAATTATTCAAAGAATTTTTACCAAATTTAATTTTAGTAGAATTTTGAAATTCAAAATCAAGCATTTTAATTCCTCCTATTAGGCAGAATCAAAAAAGTTGACTAGTTTATTTTTTGATTCTGCCTTAAATAAAGTTTTCTGGGGTTGAATCCATATAGATTATTATCTCTTTTATTTTGCTTTTTTTCAATAATTTTATAAATAGTTTTATATTAATATCTCTTACTTCTTAAGTTGTGCTACAATCAAATTCTTTCAAAAATATTGATGTGTTTTCTACATTTCTGATCTCAATAGGAGATTATACTATCCTCTAAATCTTTCTATTTTATTTTTTATTGTTTTCTAAAATTAATTACACCACCTGCTTTTATAATATTTTGTAGAAATTCTGGAAAAGGTTGAAAATTAAAATTTTTTCCTGTTGAATTATTACAGATAATACCTTTATTCATATCTATAGTAATTTCATCAAAGTTATCAATTTCATAGTCGCTACATTTTATAACAGGAATTCCAAGGTTAATAGCATTCCTATAAAAAATTCTTGCAAAACTTTTTGCAAGAATCGCAGAAACTCCTATTTTTTTTAACACTGCTGGTGCCTGTTCTCTTGATGAACCACAACCAAAATTCTCATCACCAACAATTATATTACCACTTTTAAAATTTTTAACAAAATTCTCATCAAATTCAAATGTATATTTTACCATTTCATCTATTGATTCAAACCTTAAATATCTTGCACCTATAATTTGATCTGTATCTATATTATTACCAAATTTTATTACTCTATTTTTAATCATATTAAAATCCTCCTTGGATCTGTGATTTTTCCTGATATAGCCGAAGCAGCTATAACCGCAGGACTTCCAAGATATATTTCGCTATCACTTGCTCCTACTCTCCCGACAAAGTTCCTATTAGCTGTTGATAACAGACGCTCTTTCTTTCCAACCACCCCTATCGACCCACCAAAACATGCACTACATCCTGGCGTTGATATTATTCCACCTGCTTCAACTAGTATTTCAATATACCCTGCCTTTATAGCATTTATATAAACATCATTAGAAGCTGGAGTAACAATAAATCTTGTATTTTTAGATACTTTTTTTCCTTTTAATATGTTGGCTGCTATCTCAATATCTTCTAATCTTCCATTAGTACAGGCTCCTAAAAAAATCTCATCTACCTTTAATCCTTCAAATTTTTTTATATCCATTACATTTCCTACACTACTGGGATATGCAATTTGCGGTGACAATTCATTAACATTATATTTATATGTTTTAATATAATTAGCTTCTTCATCTGGAACTATTTTTACATAATCACCTCTTCCATTTTCACTTAAAAATTCATCTGTCTTTCTATCTGGTGAAATGTATGCAAACTTTGCTCCTGCTTCAATGGCCATATTACAAATTGTTGTTCTTCCTGAAATGCTCAAACTTTCTATCGCAGAACCTTCAAATTGCATAGCCTTATATGTTGCACCACTTACTGTTATATCTTTTATTATTTTTAAAATAAGATCTTTTGAATAGACACCAGAATGCCATTTACCCTCAACAATAAATCTTATAGTCTCTGGAACCTTCATCCATACTTCACCTTCGGACCAAGCTATCGCAATATCAGTTGAACCCATACCAGTACTTAAAGCACCGATTGCACCATAGGTACATGTGTGGGAATCCGCACCAATAACTAAATTTCCTGGGTTTACATGCTTTTCCATCATTATCTGGTGGCAAACACCTTTACAATCATATACAAAATCTATCCCCTGTTCTTTTGCAAAATTTCTCATCTTCATATGAGTATTTGCAGCTTCTATTGAAGTACTGGGTGTGTAATGATCCATAACGACTACTAATTTTTCCGGATCAGTTACTTCTTCACACTGTAACTGATTTTTAAATATATCTATTGCAAGTGTTGTAGTTGCATCATTTGACATTATATAGTCAAGTTTAACATTGATTATTTCTCCAGGTTTTACTTCTTTTTTACCTGAATGCATAGCTAAAATTTTCTCAATGTAATTCATCTCCACTTCCCCTTTATTATTTATTTTTACTTTTTCACAAATTTATGTTGATAAATATTGGTATATTAAATACAGTTGAATAATGAATTCACATAATTTAAGTGAACTTCAGACTAAAAGAATTCGATAATATTTTTTAGGTTCTCCTTATTTTATAGACTTAAATAGTATGTTTTATTACCCACACAAAATAGTAAATAAATTTATTTTTATTGCTTTTTGAAAAAAAAATTAAGATTAACCTT
>JBDMZA010000370.1:0-3225 GCA_039770155.1 Clostridiales bacterium | reverse complement strand
CTTTTCGTCTGAAGTTCGCTTAAATCATGCGAATTCATACTCGAGAATTAGAGTTTATTTTTTGGATATCCCTTAGGAGAACCTAAAAAATAATACTCCTTTTTTTCGCCTAAAATTGACTTAAAACGCATGTATTTATTCTCGAACATATGAAATTGTCCTATCTTAACATTAAATTCAAAAATTTATGGAGATTATATTATGTTAAAATATAAAAGAATAATTATAATAATTTGATAATTATTTCCCTTGTAACAACCATTACTATATTTATAAAATTCAAAAGAAATTTTTGATGCAGAAATATTTTATTTAACATCTAAATTTCATTTTAAAATTTATAAAAATAGGATAATATCTATTATAGAGTTTAAAATCAAAAATAAAAAAGGTGATGAAATGTTAAAAAAAGATGTTTTAAGTAAAATATTAAAAAAAGCAATGTCTACAGGTGCGGACTTTGCTGAAGTATATGAAGAAGATGTCTTATCCAATAGTTTATCTTTAGTAAAAGGAAAGATAGAAAATATAGTTGCTGGAAGAAGTTATGGAGTTGGTATAAGACTTATAAAAGGATTAAATTGTATATATGCTTTTTCAAATGAAAACAGCACAGAATCGCTTTTAAAAGTTGCTACTGATGTAGCAGAAGCTTTATCTGATTATAACTCAAAAATTGTTAACAGTGATATTTATTTAAATGAAAGTCTAAATAAAAATATTCATCCAATACTATTTATGCCGTCTTCATATGCTTCAAAAAACAAAGCAGATATAATAAAAAGAGCCTACTCTGCGGCATATGATGTTAGTCCTTTAATATCTCAAGTATCTGTATATCTTGGAGACAGTGACAAAAAAATACTTATTGCAAATTCTGATGGTCTTTATACAGAAGACAGGAGAGCAAGAGTTAGAATGGGAATTACTTCTATTGCTTCAGAAAACAATGAAAATCAAGTTGGAAGTGAATCACCAGGTAGTTTAAAAGGCTATGAATATTTTGATGAAATTGATGTTGAAAACCATGGTAGAACAGCTAGTAATATAGCACTTACAATGCTTAAAGCAAAAAATTGTCCTGCAGGAATTATGCCTGTAGCACTCGAAAACGCTTTTGGTGGAGTAATATTTCACGAAGCATGTGGACATTCATTAGAATCAACAAGTGTTGCAAAAGGTAATTCTGTATTTTCTGGGAAACTTGGCAAAAAAATTGCTTCCTCAAAAGTAACAGCTATAGATGATGGAACTATACCAAATGCTTGGGGTTCTGTAAACATAGATGATGAAGGTATGCCTACTCAAAAAAATATACTGATTGAAAATGGTATTTTAAAAAATTATATGATTGATAAATTAAATGGAAAAAGAATGGGAATGAAACCGACAGGCAGTTCAAGAAGAGAATCATATAAATATGCACCTACTTCAAGAATGACTAATACTTATATAGCTCCTGGCAATGATAGTAAAGAAGATATAATAAATTCAATAAATGACGGATTATATGCAAAAAAACTAGGTGGCGGCTCAGTAAATACAATAACAGGAGAATTTAATTTTTCTGTCATGGAAGGTTATATTATTAAAAATGGTAAAATAGATGAACCTGTAAGAGGAGCAAGTCTTATTGGTAAAGGTTCAGAAGTTCTATTAAATATTGATATGGTAGGAGATAATCTTGCATTAGGACAAGGAGTATGTGGTGCTTCAAGTGGAAATATTCCTGTTAATGTAGGTCAACCTTTAATAAGAGTATCAAAAATCACTGTTGGAGGTAGAGCATAATGGATATATTTGAATTTGCAAAAAAAACAATTGATTATGCAAAGACATTTGGATTTACTGAGAGTGAAATATATTACTCAAACTCAAAAAGTTTAGATATAGGCGTTTACGAAAAAGAAATTGATGATTTTAGTATTAACAAATCAAAAGGTGTTGGTTTTAGAGGAATATATAAAGATAAAATGGGTTATTCCTTTACTGAAATATTTGATGATGAATCTGTAAAAATGCTTGTAGAAAGAGCAAAAGAAAATGCAGAATTGATAGATGATGAAGAAGTTGAGCATATATTTGGAGAAAAACATAATTATAAAGAAATAGAAACATATAATAAAGATATTGATGAAGCTTCAATTAGTGATAAAAAAAAGCTCACATTAAATTTAGAGAGTAATGTTTTAAATTTAGATAAAAGAATAGATAAAGTCGCAAGAACAGGTTATAGTGATGCTTATGGAGAAGTTGGTTTAATTAATTCAAAAGGATTAAAGCTTTTTCACAAGTCCAATATTTTATATTTATATTCTCAAGGAATTGCAAAAGATGGAGAAGAGACTGTAGATGGTAGTGATTATGAATATTACCAATCTTATTCATCTATTGATATAGATAAATTATCCAAATCTATTGTCGATAAAGTTATTTCAAAAACAGGTGCAAAAGAAATAAACTCAGGTAAATATAAAATTGTACTGGAAAATTCCTCAGCGGGAAGCCTTTTAAGTACTTTTGCAGATATTTTTAGTGCAGAAGCTGCTCAAAAAGGAATGTCTCTTTTAAGTGATAAAGAAGGAGAAATTATTTCAAGTCCTATAGTAAATCTTATAGACAATCCGCACTTGGAAATGGGTTTGAATTCCAGAGCATTTGATGATGAAGGATTTCCAACACTCAAAAAAAATATAATTGAAAATGGAGTATTAAAAACTCTTTTACATAATATTAAAACAGCCACAAAACAAGGTATTAAATCAACTGGAAATGCCTCAAGATATAGTTTCAAATCTACAATGTCAATTTCACCCACTAATTTTTACATTGAAAAAGGTGAAAAAACATTAGAAGATATATTTGAAGAAGTGGAAAATGGAATTTTAATTACTGAATTTTCAGGTCTTCATGCAGGTGCAAACTCAATTACAGGTGATTTTTCACTTGCTTCAAAAGGATATTTAATTGAAAATGGTAAAAAATCAAAGGCAATTGAACAGGTAACACTTGCAGGCAATTTCTTTGAGTTATTAAAATCAATAGAAATTATTGGGAATGACTTAAAATTCAAGTCAAGTATTGTAAGCCCTAGTCTATATATTGGTGAATTATCTGTTGCTGGAAAGAAATAAGGCAGAATCAAAAAATAAACTAGTCAACTTTTTTTGAAAATTCGTTAAACCATCGATATTTTCAGAAAAAAATTGTCTTATGAAATTTTTG